>CAYQYJ010000134.1:0-8624 GCA_964421605.1 uncultured Ardenticatenaceae bacterium
GGCGTAGAGATGGAGTTGGAAGTGGAACTGGTGGGTAACTGGCAGTTTGAGTGAAAGAGGGTTTTTTGCCACGAATTTCACGAATTTCACAAATCTGGCTCTTTACCGCAAAGACGCTAAGGACGCCAAGATTCCCTGTTTTTTCTTTGTGATCTTTGTGTCTTTGCGGTGAGATTAAAAAAATGGTGATGGCAAAGAGAAAGCGGAAGTTGCGGGTTGGCGTGATTTTTGGCGGGCGATCGGGCGAACATGAGGTGTCGCTGCAATCGGCGCAGTCGGTATTAGCCGCCCTGGACAAGGAAAAGTATGAGGTGACGCCGATTGGGATCACGCGGCAGGGAGGATGGCTGACAGGCGACCCAATGACGGCGTTGGCGGCGGGACGGGCGGCGGCAGCGCAGCCAGCGACGCTGCTGCCGGATCCAGAGTCGGCAGCGCTGCTGCAAGTGGAAAAAGCGCCAGCGCAACCGGCGACGATGTCCGAAGTGGCGCATCTGGACGTCATTATCCCCGTGCTGCATGGCCCGAATGGGGAAGATGGCACGGTGCAAGGGTTGTTGGAACTTGCCGGCATTCCCTATGTGGGCGCAGGCGTGGTGGGTTCGGCAGTGGGCATGGATAAGGCGATCTTCAAAGCGGTCATGCAGGCGCACGACATTCCGGTGCTGCCGTGGAAGCTGGTATTAAAGAGCGACTGGCTGGCCGATCCAGACGGCGTGCTGCAAGAGATTGAAGCGGCGCTGGCATATCCGGTGTTTACCAAGCCGGCTAATCTGGGCTCCAGCGTGGGCATTTGCAAGTGCAGCAGCCGCGCAGAACTGCGCGCGGGATTGGATGAGGCGGCGCAGTATGACCGGCGGTTGGTGGTGGAACAAGGCATCAGCGCCCGTGAGTTAGAAGTGGCGGTGTTGGGAAATGAAGAACCGCAGGCAAGCGTAGTGGGCGAAGTGCGACCGCGGCGGGTTTTTTATGATTACGTGGCGAAATATATGACGCCGCCAGGGTCGGCGGAGGAGTCGGAACTGTTGATTCCGGCGCCATTGCTCGAAACACAGGCGGAACAGGTGCGCGAACTGGCGCTGGCGGCTTACCAGGCGATTGATTGCGCCGGGCTGGGGCGGGTGGATTTGTTGATGGATCGCGCGAGCGGCGCAATTTATTTGAATGAGATCAATACCATGCCTGGCTTTACCCGTATTTCGATGTATCCCAAGTTATGGGAAGCCAGCGGGCTGCCGTATCCGCGGCTGCTGGATAAGTTGATTGAGTTGGCGCTGGCGCGGGATGCGCAGAAGTCGGCGTTGAAGCGGACGTATGAGGCAGTGGAATCGTAGCGGATAGCGGGCAAGATGCCCGCGCCACGTGAAGTGATGGGATTATGACTCAGAAACAGGCCAGCAACCGGCGGCTGCGGCAGCAGCCCACAATACGGCGAGTGCAAGTAGCTATGCCGGCAGCGCCGCCCAAGTTGGTGGTGCCGCGCACGGCGCAGAAGCGACGGCGGCGGAACAATGAGACGATCCAGCGACCGGTGGCGCTGCTGAAGCAGGCAGTGTTGACGTCGCGGTGGGTTAGCCTGGGCATTTTGCTGCTGTGCGCCTTTGCCCTGTATCTGATTGGCGGCGACCAGGCGTTTGCCCTGAATAGCATTCCCGTGGCTGGGGCGGAAGTGATTCCGCCGCAAGAGATTGTGGCTGCCAGCGGGCTGGCAGGGGTACACGTTTTTGGGGCAGACCCGGAAGAGGCGGCGGCGCGGGTGGCGGCGCTGCCAGGGGTTATTTCGGCTACGGTCAGTCTGGAATGGCCCAATCAGGCGTTGATCCAGATTCAAGAGGACACCCCCGTGGCTGTGTGGCGACAAAACGGGCAGTCGTTCTGGATCAGCCAGGCGGGGGCGTTGTTCCCGGCGCGGGCGTCTACGCCAGGGCTGTTGGTGATTGAGGCGGAAGCGGAAGCGCCATTGATTGCGCCGCCGCCTGAACCAACGCCAGAAGCGGCGCTGGAAGCCGAGGCGGAAACAGAGGCAGCGGCGGCGACGCCAGCGGCAGTGGGGCTGCCGTTTGTGCCGGCAGATGTGCTGCAAGGAGCGCTGCAACTGCGGCAACTGCGACCCAACATTGAGACCTTGTATTACCGCCCGTCGGGGGGACTGAGCTATCAGGATGGACGAGACTGGCGCGCTTATTTTGGGGTGGGGGACGACATGGCGCAAAAGCTGGTGGTGTATGAGACGCTGGTGGATCGGCTGCTGGCAGCGAATCTCAGGCTGGAGTATGTGAGCGTGAGTAATCCGCAGAAGCCGTTTTATCTGGCTTTTGGGGGAGAAGAATAATTAATTGGTGAATGGGTGAATTCGTGAATGGTTAACGGGGTGGGTAGATACAGTCGGTAGGCGCGGTTAGAGGTGGGTTTTATGGAAGAGATTATTTTTGCACTGGACATCGGAACAACAAAGGTGTGCGCCCTGGTGGGGGAGGTACGCGCGGGGCAATTGCGCATTATCGGGCTGGGCATTGAGCCAGCGCTGGGCATGCGCAAGGGGATGATCGCCGACGTGAATGAGGCGGCGCTAGTGATTGCGCGGGCCGTGGAAAAGGCGGAGCAAACGTCGGGTTACAGTCTGTCGCGGGCGCTGGTGAGCATGGCGGGAGAGCACATTGAATCCACCAATAATCGGGGGGCGGTGGCGGTGGGGCGGAATAGCGCCGGCATCGCGCCCGACGACATTGACCGCGCGTTGGATGCAGCGCAGGCGATCGCCATTCCGCCTAACCGCCAGATTGTGCACCTGGTGCCGCGCCGCTTTAAGGTGGATGAAAACGATGCTGTGCGCAATCCGGTGGGGATGTTTGGCTACCGGCTGGAAGTCGAGGCGCACATTGTGACGGCGGCGACGCCCGCCTTGATGAATTTGCAAAAGTGCGCCGACGTGGTGGGCCTCAAGGTGGACGAGTTTGTGCTGAACGCGCTGGCTTCGGCAGAAACAGTTTTGGAGCCAACGGAGCGGGAGATGGGGGTGCTGGTGGCGGATATTGGCGGCGGCACGACAGACGTGGCCCTGTTTATGGATGGGATGGTGTGGCATACGAGCGTGATTCCTGTGGGGGGCAATCATGTGACAAATGACATCGCCATTGGGCTGCGGGTCCCGTTCGAGGTAGCGGAGCGGGTGAAGCTGCAATATGGGGATTGTCGTCCGGCGCAAATTGATCCGGAGTCCATCTTTACGGTGGAGCCGTTCGGCGGGGAGAAGATCCAGGTGGGGCGGCAAGACCTGGCGCACGTGATTGAGGCGCGGGTAGAGGAGATCTTTCAGTTGGTGCTGCAAGACATTCGGGAGTCCGGGTATGACGGGATGCTGCCGGCAGGCATTGTGCTGACGGGAGGCGCGGCGCAACTGCGGGGGATGGCGCAGGTGGCGTATCGCGTATTGGGCGTGCCAGCGCGGGTAGCCAGCCCGCGAAACCTGGCGGGGTTGGTAGATGCTTTGGGCAGCCCGGCGTATGCCACCAGCGTGGGGCTGCTGCAATGGGCGGTAAGTGGGCAGAACAGTTATCGTCCCCGGGCGCGGCAGGGAGAATGGGGTCGGCGGCTGGGGACAATTTTCAAGGCGCTGCTGCCAGGGCCTTAATCACAGATTTCGCAGATTTCATAGATTGAGGCTGAAACGGCGTGAATGTATGGGATGGGGGCGCGTGGGCAGGCAAGATGCCCACATGACGATGATGTGACGGAACGTTAGCGAGCAGGATGGGCGCGCGACGATGGCCATGTGACTGTGTTCAATAGGAGATGTGGTGATGTATAACAAGCAAGCAAAACGGGAAGTACAGCGGATGCCCGAACTGGAAGGGTCGGCCCTGATCCGGGTGGTGGGCGTCGGCGGCGGCGGCAGCAATGCGATTAACCGCATGATTGCCGAAGGGATTGTGGGGGTGGATTTTATCGCCATCAACACGGATCGGCAGGCGATTATGGGCAGCAGCGCGCCGCAGCGATTGGTGATTGGCGAGCGATCCACGCGCGGTCTGGGGGCAGGCGGCAACCCGGAGATTGGGCAGCGGGCGGCGGAAGAGTCGCTGGAAGAGCTGCACGAACTGCTGCGGGGATCGGATATGGTGTTTGTGACTGCCGGCATGGGCGGCGGCACGGGCACGGGCGCAGTGCCGCTGGTGGCGAAAGTGGCCCGCGAAGAAGGGGCGCTGACCATTGGCGTGGTCACCCGTCCGTTCAGCTTTGAGGGCACCAAGCGCAGCAAGGTGGCGGAAACGGGCATCGAAGCGCTGAAGGAACATTCGGACACGTTGATCGTCATTCCCAATGACCGGCTGCTGGAAGCAGCAGACAAGCGGGTGTCGCTGTTAGACTCTTTCCGGCTGGCGGACGACGTGCTGCGGCAAGGCATTCAGGGAATCAGCGAATTGATCACCGTGCCGGGACTGATTAACCTGGACTTCGCCGACGTGCAAACGATTATGTCCATGGGCGGCGCGGCGTTGATGGCTGTGGGGCACGGCAAGGGCGACGAGCGGGCGCGGCAGGCAGCGGAACAGGCTCTCTCCAGCCGGCTGCTGGACGTGACGATTGACGGCGCGCGCGGCATTCTGTTCAATGTCACGGGCGGGCCAGACCTGAGTCTGTTTGAGATTAACCAGGCGGCCTCCATTATCCGCGAAACGGCGCACCCGGACGTGAACCTCATTTTTGGGGCAGTGATTGACCAGAATATGGGGGATGAGGTGCGGATTACGGTGATTGCTACAGGTTTTGAGCACGCCGCGCCGTCACTGCGGCACATGACGCCGGCGGCGACGATGCGTCCTTTGCCCACCGGGCAGCCGGTGCGGGAGCGGGCGTCCGTGCCGGCAACGTCAGTGCCGGCAGCAGCAGCGCCGCGGCGGGAAACGGAAACGCGCCGGACGCAGGAGACGTTCCGCCCAGATGATCTGGAGATTCCCACGTTTTTGCGCCGCCGGCGAAATTAGGGATTGCAGTGGGTGGGCAGTGGTTGGTGAACAGTGGTCAGAAACTGCGCGCCAGCCACGCGCCTCCTTCGTAGTTAGTAGGGCGATTTTCCAAAATCGCCCGCCTGATTCTGGAAAATCGGGCTACAACGGCACACTGCTTTCATTTGCTGTGGCTTCGCCGTGAGCGGCTCGATTGAGCTCGCCGAACGTCTCAGCCGAACGGTGGGCCCGGTGCATAGGGAACTCTTATGTAAATCGGATACCTGATGGCCCGAACAGGGAGGTTTGGGCTGGAGTTTTGTGTGGGGGGTGAGGATAAAGCAAAAAGAATAATTAATGGGTGAATGGGTGAATGATTAACCGGGGAGGATGGGAGCCGGGCGTTGCGGGTTCACAGCAGTATAAAATTTTAAGGTGAATATGTCGTAAACCAGGCTTGCCCATGCAGGGGGGGTATGTTATAATTTTTCCACGCAGGATACGCCAAATGTGGGGGAATATATACCCAAAGACCTTGCATATGCCGTTTTTAGGCCACATGTTCTGATAAGCTTTGCCTGGGTGAATTGGAGATCGTACCCATGAGATGCCCATATTGCGGTCATGAAAAAACACGGGTGATTGATACGAGCCATGATGGACGCGGCGGCATCCGGCGGCGGCGGGTGTGTACGGCGTGCGACGAACGGTTCAGCACGTATGAACGACCCATTCTGGCAACGCCGCTGTTGGTAAAGCGGGACAACAAGCGGGAGGAGTTTTCGGCGAGTAAGCTGGCAGAAGGTATCCGGCTGGCATGCGCCAAGCGACCGGTGGCGGCGGCGGATATTGAGCGCATTGTGGGGGAGATTGAGGCGGAATTGCAGATGATGGGCAAGGCGGAGGTGTCCAGCCGGATCGTGGGGGATAAGGTGATCAAGCGGCTGAAAGACCTGGATCAGGTGGCTTACATCCGTTATGCCACCGTCTATTTGCGGCTGGATGACCTGGACGCGATTCGGAATGAGATCGAGCGGCTAGTTAGTGAAAGGCAGAGTTCGCGTTAAGCCAGGAGACACCTTCATTAATTTTGTATCACTCTGATTTATACGCAAATGGCTCAGAAAAAAACCTGTTTACAGGCTGGTCATATTGGTTGAAGGAGTTGGAATATGGCTGGGTTAATAATAAATAATGATTTGGTTATGTTGGCACTTGAAAAAGCCGAAGGGCGGGCGTTCGAGAATTTCTTCCATGCTTTCTATCCAGCTATTGACGGTGAATTCTTCATACCCCTTGGAGGAACAGGGGATGGGGGGGCAGATGCGTTTCAGGATAGGACTTTTGAAGGTAAAGAATCTGGGTATTTCTACCAAGCATCTATAGTAAAAGATGTCAAGGCCAAAATACGTCAAACAGTAAAGCGCCTACGAGAATCTGGACGGGAGCCGAAGACCTTAGTCTACGTAACACCCAATAGAATCAACCAAATTGATAAATTGCAGGTGGAGCTCTCGAGGGAGTTGGCTACGATAATACTTATCCGTGATGCTAACTTCATTGCACCAAGGGTCAACCAAAACGATATGACTAAGGCTGCTTTCAATACACACCTCAGACCTGCCATTGACTATTTGAATAAAGTTGGTGGTACAGATGTAATTGTTCCATCTAAGCACGTAAGCTCACCCTCGGTCTATGTGTTTCTTCGTCAGGAATTAGATCGAAGACAAGGCAAGTTTAGCCTAGTAAATGCGATGGCAGATGGTTTAATTTTTTGGGCACTCGAAGAAACTGATCCCAACCAAAATATTGTTAAAACAAAACGCCAAATTATTGAGGAAATTGAACGAGAGGTGCCTGCCTCACGTACAATTCTGCATGGAATAATTCCACAAAGATTAGAAGCTCTAAGCAAGATGTCTAAGGCTGAAGGAAGGCCTGTTCAATGGCACTCAAAACTTAAAGGATATTGTCTTGCTTATAACCTGCGTGAGTATGTTTCCGCCCAAAACTTAGAGGACGAAGGGCTACGTGTAAATACATTAGCTATATTTGAGCAGAGAATCTCTAGATTCACAGATGATTCAGCGCAAATCAAAGCTGCTGCAGAGTACTCTCTCAAAGTTGTGCAAAGTCTGTTTGAACAAGAAGGTATTGAATTAGCAGCATTCATAAAGGGAAACCACAATACACCTCCATATACGTTACAAGACCACGTAGAAAAAACCTTGACCAACAACGGAGTGAAACAGGAAACATATGAAATTATCCGACAAGCCATTACGGAAAACTTACGAGAGTCCTTTTATAACAGCACAGAGCACGAACGACTCCTGTTTTCCAAAATGGCTGAGACTTACACTTTGCTTTTTTGTCTCAATAGCGAACCCAGGGTAATAGAGTACTTCCAGAATATGGCATCCGATTTCTATCTATATGTAGGCACTGATATTCTTATAAGAGCCTTGTGCGAACGATTTACAACACCGGAGAACCAGGCATATCGGAATACATTAAAGGTCATCCGTGATACGGGAGGAGAGCTTATACTCACTGAACCTGTATTAGATGAGGTACACACACATCTTGAGGCTGCAGATTATGAATATAAGAATAAATATCGCGGTATTCCAGAGCCATTGGCATCTCGTATTGGGCAAATGTCAGACAGGGTGATGATACGTGCGTATTTTGATGCAGTGCAGGACGCACCGCCTAGTATCACACCGCCAACAAGTTGGGAAGGCTTTGTCGAACAATTTTGTGACTATGGGAAACTACATACACCCATAGGACGTGAGCAACTCAGAAAATACCTGCTTGCCCAATTTAATTTAGGATTTCAAGATAAAACGGATATTTGTTCTTTATGTGATAGCGCTGAGGTTGCATATTATGCAGACAAAATACTTGAAGACAAATCTGACGAAAGGCTAGCTTACAATGATGCCCTTATGGCGGTTGCGGTATATGGCCGCCGCCGAGAAAAGAAAGAATTCTCAAGAGTTAGCCAATTCGGCTATCGAACTTGGTGGCTGACAAATGAGAGTCGCATTTTTCGGCATACGAAAGAGCTGGTAGAGAAACACAGCTCAAGGTATATGATGCGACCCGAGTTCATTCTTAATTTCCTGGCCATTACCCCATCTACCGTTGAGATCAAAAAAACGTACAAATCTGTGTTTCCTACCTTACTTGGAATTAGATTAGCCCGGGGTGTTGACTCTGAAGAATTAACAACCGTCCTGAAGAAAGTACGCGAAGCACTAGAGCTAGAACCAGGAAGAAGAGAAGCGATAATTGCAGAACTTTCAGATCAACTAAAAAGCGACTTTCGCAGGCCTTATTCTCAGAATTTTGTAGCTGTCTAAAAGGCAAACCACATGCCGTTGTAATATATCTAGTGGTCCGACAAAGTTGTTTTGACGGGTTTTTTCTGAATCAGAACCCGTCAAAACTTGTCGGTCGCACTACTAGTACACAACGGCTTAAATAAGCCCGCAAATTTCTGTTTAGGTCTATCTCCTGACCCCGCCTGTCAGAAATGTGGTTAAATTTGCGCCGCACTGTACTAGTTTATTTGACATTTGGCGCTTCGTCCGACTTTTTGCAGGGGGCGATTGCCAGGGCGTGTCTTGATCTTAGCCGCACGCTACACGGTATTGCCAGACTGGA
>CAYQYJ010000135.1:0-1306 GCA_964421605.1 uncultured Ardenticatenaceae bacterium
TCCACCCACTGCTGGATCATGCGCAGGCGACGCTGCTGCCCTGAGCGCCAGACGTAGCCAGGTTCACCGCGCAGGGCGGCTTTGTCAGAATGATGCCTGTCCATATATTATGCAGGGGCAGGTTTGGAATCTGCCCCTACTTTAGCAGTTCGTCATATTTGCGCCGCGCCTCTTGCAGATCGCTCCAGGTGAGGGCTTTGGGTTGGCCCGGCTGGCGGGAAGGGTTACGCAGCAGGTAAGCAGGGTGAAAGATGGGCATGGCCCAGCGTCCGTTCCAGGGAAACCATTGGCCGCGCAGTTTGGTGATGCCGCTTTTTTCCAGCAGGGATTCGGTGGCCACATTGCCCGTCAGTAACATGATCAGGGGATCAACCAGGCGAATAATCTCTAATAGGAACGGTTTGTAGAATTGGATTTCGTCGGGGGTGGGTTTACGCAGCGGCTTGCCGTCGTCGCCTGGGGGCAGGCGAAAGACGGCGTTGGTAATGAAAACGTCTTTTTCGGGGTCCAGGTGGATGGCTTGCAGCATCTGGTCGAGCAGTTGACCGGAACGGCCCACAAATGGCTTACCCTGGCGGTCTTCTTCGGTGCCGGGGGCTTCGCCGATAATCATGAAGCGGGCGTGGGGGTTGCCGCGGTAGATGACCATGTTTGTGCCGGCAGGAAACAACGGATCATCTTCCATCTGCATCATCCGCGCCACCAACGCCGCCAACGAATTGTATTCGGGATACGCTGGCGGCTCATCAAAAAGGTTGTACTGTACGGGCATATCTACCTCTAGCGGACAAGAAGTTACGGGTTGCGCCCCTCTTTATACAACACAATCCCCCCCCCACGCAACCCCCTCTCCCCTCTTCCTTCTTATTTCTTCCTTCTTCCTTCCCTCCCCCCTACTCCGCCTCCAGCCCACTCACCAGGTAACGGTTGTCCACGGGCGCGCCGTCAGCGTCCAGTACAGGCAGCCGCTCTAGCGTCGCCAGCAGATACCAGCCAACTTGCAGCCGGTAGGGACCAGGCGGCAGGTCAGGCGATAAAGCAATCACGTAAGGATCGGAGACAATCTGGCCTGGCGTCCACTGGCTGGTGGGGAAAGTGCCTTGCAAGGGCCAGGCGTCCACCTGCCCCACAATGCGGTCGCTGCTGTCCAACACCTGGACAAAAACGGTGTAATTCTGACTGATGGGAGCCAATGCCTGCCACTCGATCTCCAGCGATAACTGACCGCCAGGCGTTAAAGTTGTATCAGCGAGTTGAAGCTGCCGCAGGGCAATGAGATCGGCAAAGTTAACTGCGCCTGCCGGCA
>CAYQYJ010000135.1:1406-3278 GCA_964421605.1 uncultured Ardenticatenaceae bacterium
ACGTCAATGCCTGTCACGGCAATGGGACCGACGATGGCTTGCCGCGGCGCAGCGGGCAACAGCGCAGGATCGGCGGCGGGCAGCGTCACCGCAGCTACCTGCTGCCAGGAAAGGTCGGCGGCGGGAGTAAAAGCCGGAGCCAGCGCCACCTGGAGTTGAAAAGGAGCCGCAGTGGGCAAAATGGGGCGGGACACCTCATGAAAATCAGGCACGACCTCGGCGGGTCGCCAGGCCACGGTAGGGTAGTAGTTGTTAGCCGGATGCTGCCCGGTGGGGGGTTGTGGCGGGGTCTGGGTTGTCTCGTTAGCCCAGCGTAAATAAATGGTCTGGTTATGGGGTAGTAAAGCGTCCGCCTGCCAGTAAAGCGTGACGGCGCTCTGGGTGGGGTCATAGGGTGAAATGGGCTGCGCCTCGTAACCAAGCAGGCGAATGCCGGCAGCAAAGGGTAGATTGAGGGGCGTAGCGGATGCCGGCATTTTCGCCAGCGCCCTCTGGCTCACTTCCAGCAGCGGTCCTAACGAACGCAAATAGTACACCCCTTCCAAACCAGGCAAAAAACGGGCCAGATAAACCGCCTGCCCGGCAGCCAGCCGCGCGTCTAATTCGGCGCGGTAGCTGCCCTCATCCGGCAGCACCAGAATGTCCAGATCGGGGCGCACGCCCTCTGCCTGCTGCAAATAGTACAGGGGGGCGATTTTCTCGCTGTCCGCCAGGATAGCCGCGCCGTGTTCCAGGGGCAGCGCCAACACCGCCTGCCCCCAGGTAGTCAGGCTGTCTGCCTGGGAACGATCCACCGCCGACCAGCGACCAGCCGCCGCTAAAAACAAGAGACCGAGAGCCACCGCCGCCGCCGCGTTGACCAGCGGGTCGGCTGTTATCCCCTGGCGGCTAAACCAGGCGGCTGCCGCCCCCCACGCCACAGCGGTCAACAACTGCGCCGGCAGCAAAAAAACCGCCAGATCAGGCACATAATAGTTCAGGGCGTAAAACGAAAAGCCCAGCCAGGCCAGCAGCAGCAGCAGCGCGGGGCGCGGGGCGCGGCGCAGCAACAGCAGCCAGCCCAGCGCCGCCCAAATCAGACCCGCCCAACCCCACTCTGCCAGAAAAAGCCGCCCCACCACGCCATACCGCGCCGGATCGCGCAGCCAGGCGTCCCACTGCAAAGCGCCTTGAAAGCGTCCACCTACCACCCAATCCACAAAACGGGCCGTCCCCATCGGTTCGCCATTGACGGCAGCCCAACGCAGCGGCAAATAAGCGTACAGCGCCAACGGCAACGCCAAAGCCAGCGCCATGCCCAACCCAAAAAACCAGCCGCGCGGCCAGGTTCGCCGCAGCCAGAACAGCGCCAGCAGCGCCAACGGAAACAAGAGAACGGTGGTCAGATGGTTGGTTAACCCCAGACCCAGCAGCAGCGGCAGCAGCAGCCACTGCCGCCGGGCAACAGGCGGGCGGTCAACCAGCCAGCGCGCCAACAGAAAAAGCGCCGCCGCCGCCAACAGCAGGTGCAGCGTATACACTTCCGCTTCAATCGCCTGGCTCCAAAAGGTGGGCGTCAGCGCCAGGGCCGCAGCCCCCGCCAGGGCTGGCGCGTCGCGGCGAACGAGTTGGCGACTCAACAGATAAACAAAGGTGAGCGCCGCCAGACCATACAGCATAGTGACCAGGTTAAGCCGCCAGGCAAAGCTGCCGGCAGGTATCAGACGCGCAAACAGGTTGCCCAGGAGGAGATAAAGGGGATAGCCAGTGGGGTGGACAATGCCCAGGCGGGGCGTCACCACCTGGAATTCAAACGTATCGGCGCGTCCGACGGATGCCGGCATCGTCAACAAGTAAACGGCAGCCGCGCCCAGCCACAACCAGAGCAGGTGG
>CAYQYJ010000135.1:3378-8594 GCA_964421605.1 uncultured Ardenticatenaceae bacterium
GCCAGACCCCAAACAAGAGACGGAACCAGACCCAAAACGGCGCGGGAGTTCGACCACAGTCGTCGCATCATGCTGCGACTGTAGCACGGGCGGGGAAAAAGACAAAGCTGTCACCCAAAGAATTTCCTGGTTCTTCTTTGCGATCTTCGCGTCTTCGCGGTGAAGTCCAGTTAGTTATGCCTGCCGCGCCAGGCGTTCACGCCACCAACTGAGCAAGAACAGGAGTCCGGTGAGGGGGAAGACAGCCAACAGCCAACCGGGGTTGAAGTTGCCCGTGGCGATGGCGTTGATCAGCCAGAAAGCGAGGAATCCGCCAATGACCATCAAGCCGCCAACCCGCTCCCAATACCAGGCGACTAACAGCCCCACCACCATAACGGCAAAAGCCAGGAACAGCAGCCCTTCGGTCAAAGAGAGCGTTCCTGGAGCCGGCATTCCTTCGCCAGCCGCAAACCAGACGACAAGCAAGAACAACACCGTGCCAATCAGGCGCGCCATCCAGCGCACCACGTCGGCGGCATAGTCATGTTTTATGCGCTGCGTACTCATGCTTACCTCCACTTGGGAGAGTTGACGTGGGCAAAGAGTGGGCGAGGAATGGTCTGCTCTCCCAACTGCCATGATAGGCCAGGCGGGCAAGGGACAATAGTGGCAAATGGCATGATCAAGGCGTGATTTTCATCATGTTAAGGCATTGTCGCTACGGGGTAACGGTGACGGCGTCCTGGTAATAGGTGGGCACGACCTGGAACCAGGTATTACCCAACTGTAACGGCAGAGGGTTGCCCGAACCATCGTAAAACGTAAGCATGTCGGCCCGATTTTGCCGCCGCCAGGTCGCCTCATACTGCTGCCCATCGCGGAAGATGTGCGCATCGCCCTCTCCCCAAATCTGAATCTCAGTGGAATAAGCCTGACAGCGATCGCCCACCTGATATTCACAAATAGTCACGTCCTGCTGATGATTAACGTAGAGCACAACCACATTGGCGGCGGTGAGTTGGTCGCCTGTATTGGCATCGGTGTGCGCCATGCCATCTGCCCAACGCCAGTAACGGTTTGTGCCGGCATCGAACCGCCACTCCACCAATTCCCAATCATCATAGTTGATGGTAAGAGTCGTAGCGGACTGTCCCCCCTCAGGAAGAAGCGTGCTAAAAGCCATGTTGGTCGTCCATTCGGGGGCGTGGTTCTGGTCCATTGTGCTCAAAGACTCCCAGAAAATAGCCGGACGCCCGTGCAAGGTATGTTCCCACGGTTTGTCTGCCCCCGTGCGATAATAGCCGGGATCATTAGAGCGGAGAATGCGCCGCGTGAAGTCGCTGCGGTTGAGTTTGTTGGCTACGCCAATGCTGGAGCCAGAGTAAGCCAGAGCGGCATCGTACATGGCCGGCAGCTCCAGGTCAATCAGGCGGGCGCTGCGAATGGGACCGACATCGGGCGGCGTCTGGCTGTAAAAGATAGCCGTGAAACGAGTGATCGGCCCTTCGGTGACGTGCTCAAACACCAGGTCAGCCTGGCTCAAGCCTGCCTGCGGCCGGGTGTAGCTGGCAGGGGAGTTGCTGATCTTCACCGCCAACGGTCGCCGCTGTAAATTGGCCGGATCGGCTGCCAGTTCACCCGTCAGCGGATTGCGGTCTGCGCCAAAGTCGGCCAGCGTCAACAGGGTAACGGGTTCGGGCGTGGCGGTAGTCTCAGAGGCGGCGGTAGGCGTAGCTGCCAGCGTGGCAGAGACAATGGGTGTTACGGTGGCCGGGGCCTCAATCGGCGCAGTCGTGGACAGCGGCGTGGCAGTAAGTTGGGTGGGCGTAGAGAGAAGCGTAGGCGTGACTGGGGGCACAGGGGGAGGGGTTATTTGCCGGCATCCCATCACCCCCACCCACAACGCCAACATCCACAAAACTCTTTTGACCATATTGACCTCCAATTCGCGCAACGGCGCAGAAATAGTAAGAACGAATCCGCGCCAACCATACCATCCATATCGAAAATCTCATTGTAGCCACTGTCGGGCAGCTATTCAAATCAGCCAAAGCAAGCGCAGCGTGGTACAATCCAATGTATGATAACGCCTGAAGTAACAGTCGCCATTCAGGCTGGCGGACGCTCCAGCCGTATGGGACAGGACAAAGGGTTGGCGCTGCTGGCGGGCAAACCCATGATTGAACACGTGCTGGCGCAGGTGGCCGGGTTGGGACAAGAAATCTTGATCACCACCAACAACCCGGACGGCTACGCTTACCTGGGACTGCCGCTGGCTGGCGACGCTGAACCAGGGGCGGGGGCGCTGCCTGGCTTATATACCGCCCTATCCGCCGCGCGCGGACAAACGGTACTGCTGCTGGCTTGCGACATGCCCTTTCTCAATCGGGAGTTGTTGGTTTATTTGTTGAGTCTGGCAGACCAGGCGGACGTCATCGTCCCGTATTGGCAAGATCAATACCAGACCATGCACGCTGTTTACGCCCGCGACCCGGTGCGCGCCGCCGTCGCCGCCGCCCTGGCGCGAGGGCAGAAGCGAATGATTGGCTTCTATGACCAGGTGCGCGTGCGGCCCGTCACGGCGGCAGAAATTGCCTCCTTCGATCCCGATGGTCTCACCTTTTTTAACGCCAACACGCCCGCTGAATTGGCTGCCGCGGAAGCAATAAAACGGGGTGCGCGCTCGTCTAATAGATGAGGAATGGTATCTCATTCCTTGCCCGCGATAAATGCGTGCGCCCCGCCGTTCTACCTACTGTACAGCTACGTTGGGCCGCACCTGGTTAGAAGATCAATTCTATGAGACGCTTTTTTATCTTTTTGACCTGCCTGCTGTTGTTTTTGTTAGCGGGCTGCACCACGCAGCCTGTCCCCGATGATTTGCCGTTGGAGATTCTGGCCACGCCGGCCCCGCAAAGCGATTTGCCAACGATTGCCCAGATTGTGCGGGACGATAGCGAGTTTCTCTTTTTGATGGGGGTGTTAAGAAATGCCGGCATGGACGACCTCCTGGACGCCCCCGGCTCTTACACCTTTTTTGCCGCCACCAACACAGCCTTCTCTAAACTGGGCATTTCCCCCACCGAAATTGACGCCGCCTCCATGAACGCCATCCTGCGCCACCACACATTGGACGGCGTCTACGCCACCGCCGACCTGGAAGCCACTGGCGTCGTCACCTCCCAGGCTGGCGCAACCATCGCCTTTCTGCGCGATGAAGACCACCTTCTGGCGGACTTTGCCCCCATCGTCACCGGCAACATCAGAGCCTCGAATGGCATGGTGCATATTGTAGACGGCTTCATTCTGCCGCCCGAAAGCGGGCCCACTGTCAGTTTGTGGGAGTTGGTGCGCACGGACGAACGTCTCAGCCGCTTTCGCCAGTTGGTGCAGCAAACAGACCAGATCTATGCGCTGCGATTTCAATACATTGACGCCGTGCTGGCGCCTGATGATCAGGCATTCAGCCGCCTGACAAATGCGCAGCAAGCGCTGTTGGCTAACCCAGAGGAAACAGAACACCTGGTGAGCTATTTGCTGCTTAACCAGAATGGCTGGCCTTTGGAAACCCCTATTCTGCTGGCGGACCTGGCCGGATTGCCGACAGTCGGCAGCCGCCTAAACTTCTCTTTTGGTTTCCGCACGTATGAAGAGATTGTCGTTGCCGGCAGCGGCAGCAGCCTGACGTTGGACGGCGCGGGCATCGTAGCAGGCGACCTGATCGCCGCCAACGGCGTCCTGCACATTTTAGACCAGGTAATTTTCCCGCGCATGTTTGAAAACACGCCCTGACCCAATTCACCTGGAGGCCCAGCAGCATGGCCTCCAATTCGCACAATTCATGCCCAAATCTCCTCGGTGCTTTACGCGGCGGCAGTTTCTCCGTCTGGCAGGCATGACCAGCGCCGGCTTCTTGCTGCAACCCACAACCAGACTGGCGCAATTTGCCGCGCAGACCCGTCCCGCTAACATCATTCTGGTGGTGGTGGATGCCGTCCGCGCCGACCGCCTGACCAGCTATGGCGGCGCCCGCCCAACCAGTACGCAGCTTGACCAATGGATAACGAGCCAGGGGGCGCGCTTTTCCCAGGCGGCCGTAGTGGCCCCATGGACGTTTATGTCCAATGCTGCGCTGTGGACAGGGCGCATCCCGGCGCGGATGGGCATTCATTGGAGTACCCTGCTGCCCGCCTATGCCACCACATTGCCCGAATACTTGCAGGCAGCAGGCTATTTCACAGCAGGATTTGTCACGGCTCGTTTTGTGCGCGGCAGTTATGGCTTTGCCCGTGGCTTTGATCATTATGATGACAGCGTGGCCCTGGCGACCAGCACAGAAACGCCAAACGTGGATGATCTGCTAAATGACACGGCGTTGGCCTGGCTGGCAAATTGGTCTGGCGCGCAGCCCTTGTTTTTGCTGCTTTATTATTTCGATCCCCACACCTGGTACGCGCCGCCGCCGCCCTACGACACGCTTTATGACCCGGACTACAACGGCCCCTTGACGCCAGAAGTGTATCGTGACGGGCAGGAGGTGGTTGCCGGCACGCTCATCCCCACCCCACGCGACATCGAGCATCTATTGGCTCTATATGACGGTGAGATCACCCACTGGGACGCCTGCTTTGGCGACATGATGGCTTTTCTTGATGAACGTGGCCTGCTAGAAAACAGCCTGGTGGCAGTGACGTCGGACCATGGCGACATGTTCGGCGAACATGATAAGTGGAACCACACCAACTCGCTCTATCAAGAACTGCTGCACGTGCCGCTGCTGCTGCGTTATCCAGGTCATGTCATGGCTGGTCAGGTGATAGATACCCCTGTGCAAATGATGGATCTGATGCCAACTTTATTAGATTACGCCAACGTGACGCCTACGGGGCCTCTGGATGCCGGCAGTTTGCGCCCCCTGCTGGAGAACCAGCCATTCTCCCCACGCGACCTGTTTAGTGAAATGAACGGCGTCACCAATCCCAGTCACTGGGCTTACTGGATTGCCCCCCGCCACGACCTGCGCGCCGTGCAGCGGGGCAGTTGGAAGTACATCCATCACGTGGGCAGCGAAGCGGACGACGCCCTATACTGGCTCAACCCCACTTCACCCTACGAGACAGACAACCTGATCGCCGCCGAGCCTGCCCTCGCCGCCGAACTGCGCGCCGCCATTCAAGCCGCCTTCCCCCAACCTGGCGTATACCTGCCCTATCTGAGTCGTTAGCCGTCAGATA
>CAYQYJ010000136.1:0-8587 GCA_964421605.1 uncultured Ardenticatenaceae bacterium
CTTCTTACAGTGATTTCTCACTGCCCTCGCTGTCCGTTGCCGCGCCCGCTGTTGCGCCCGCGTTGGGCCAACTGCTGCTGCCGCCGCAGCGCCTCTTTTTGGCGGCTGGCGCGATCCTGCACCTGGCTGGCGTGACCGTCATCAGTGTCGCTGCCGGAGAGGTAGGTGGTTAGAGCCAGCACCGTGGAGTAGCGGTACATCTCCACCAGTGGGAATGATTTTTGAAAGGCGGCTTGCAGCCTGTCGTACACGTTTACGAGCAGCAGCGAATGTCCACCCAGGTCAAAAAAGTTATCATTGATGCCTATCTTGTCCACGCCCAGGGCGTCTTGCCAGATTTCGACGACGGTGCGTTCTATGTCGTTGCGGGGAGCCACGTAGGCGGCGGCAGCGACGGATTGGGTGTGGGGCGCAGGCAGGGCTTTGCGGTCTACCTTGCCAGTTGGCGTGAGCGGGATGTGCGGCAGGCGCAAGATGTAGCGCGGCAGCATGTACTCGGGCAGACTGTGGCGCAAGAACTGGCGTAGTTCCTGGGTAAGTTCGGCGTCGTCATCGCTATGAGTGACCACGTAAGCGGTCAAATAATCGTCCGATTCGGTGGTGTGCAGCAGCGTCAGCGCGTCGCGCACCTGGGGGTGGCGGCGCAGGGTGGATTCAATCTCGCCCAGTTCAATGCGCACGCCGTGGAGTTTAACCTGATGGTCAGCCCGTCCCACATAGAGCAGATGCCCGGCTGCATTCCAGCGCCCCAGATCGCCGCTGCGGTAGAGACGTGCCTGCGGATCAGGGTGAAATGGGTTGGGAACAAATCGCTGCGCTGTCAATTCGGGCTGCGCCAGATAGCCACGGGCAACGCCAGCGCCGCCGAGGTAGATTTCGCCGATGGCACCGGTGGGGACAGGCTGCATGGTCTCGTCAAGGAGATAGACCTGCACGTTGGCCAGGGGTCGCCCCAGGGCCGGATGGTCAGGGACATCGCGGACAACGCAGGCGGTGGCGTTGACGGTGGCTTCAGTGGGGCCGTAAACGTTCACGAACCGGGTATGTTCGCTGCCGGCAAGTTGTGCCCAGGTGTGGTCGTCAATGGCCTCGCCGCCAATGAGGACGAGGCCCGGGGCTGTCTGCGTCAGCAAGCCGGCGGACAGCAGTTGTTTTAGCAGGGAAGGGGTGGTGTCCAGAACATCCAGTTGGTAGGTGTTAATGAGCTGAAGAAAGCGAGGAGGATTGATGCGCGCTTCTTCGGGAATGATGCAGATGGTGTGGCCATTGGCAAGCTGTACCCACTGCTTGACAGAACCGTCAAAGACGAAGGGAGCGTTGAGGCTGATACGCAGAGGTCTGTCGCCCAGCGGCGGCGTATAAGGTTGGTAAATAGTTTCATTGAGGGCGGCAGCCAGGTTAGCCAGAGAAGCGTGGCGGATCATGACGCCTTTGGGGCGGCCGGTGGAGCCTGACGTGTAGAGGATGTAGGCCAGGCTCTGCGGGGTGATAGGGACTTCCGGGCTGGTTACGGGGAGTTGGGCCAGTTTTTCCTGGTCGGCATCCAGAGAGATGATGCGGCAAGATGCCGGCATTTGCCCGGCCAGTTCCGCCTGCGTGACAACAATCTCCGCCTGCGCTTGAGATAGGATGAAGGCGGTGCGTTCGGGGGGATAAATCGGGTCCAGGGGAACAAATGTGCCGCCTGCTTTCAAAATCCCGACGATGCCGACTATCAGGTCCAGCGAGCGCAGCAGGCAAAGGCCGACGCAACTGTCGGGGCGCACGCCCAATGATTGCAAATAATGGGCCAATTGGTTGGCGTGGGCGTCCAGTTCGGCATACGTCAGCGTTTGCTCCAGATAGCGCACCGCGAGTGCGTCTGGCTGCTGCTGCACCTGACAGGCAAATAGATCAAGAAAGGTGTCGTTGGAGCGGGGACGGGCCGTATCGTTGAACGCTACCACCAGCCGCTGCCGTTCGGTGGGGCTGATCAGCGGCAGCGCAGAGACAGCGGTGGCCGAGTGGGCGGCAATGGCTTGCAGCAGGGTGGTCAACTGATCTGCCAGGAGCGCGGCATAAGCAGTATTGATGGTTTGGGGGTCAAGCCAAAGGGTGAATTGGAGTGTGTCACTGCCTTGCCGCGCGTCGTGCTTTGGCTGAGCGATCAGTTTGAGTTGGAAGCGGCTGACCTGGCTGGCAAATGCACGGGGGGTAATGGTGATGCCGGCATGCGTCTCGACGGTGCCGTCTTCTTCCCAGGCAAACTGGTAGGGCAGCGGCGGCAAGTCAGCGTAATCCTGCCAGTCAAAGGCCTCGATGACGCGCTCGTTTGCCATAGCCAGCAGCCCGGCGAAGGTCGTTTCTGGCGTCCAACTTGTGGTTAAGGGCAGATAGCGCTCAAACAGCCCCAGCGCTTCGCCCAGCCCCTCATAACTGCGGCCGTCGTAGGCTGTGCCAACGGCCATTTCCCATACCCCACTCAACCGCGCCAGCAAAAGCTGCCAGGCAGCCAGGAGAACGACGGGGAGCAGGGTACCTTGATCGGCGGCGATTTGCTCCAAATGACTGGTCAATTCGGCGGGAATGGTCCAGGTGTGCGCCTGTGGCGCAAAGGGGCTTGTGGTGACGGCGGCGGCCATGAAGGGCAGGCGATACTGGGGAATGGTTTGTTTTTCCCAATAGGCGCGGCCGGCGGCGGTATCGTCTGAGGCCAGCAGGTCATTGAAAATGGCAGCCACATCGGCGTATTGGAAGGCGGCGGCTGTGGGCGTCTTGCCGTGGCGGCGGTGCTCGTAGTTGTGTCCCAGATAGGTGAGCAGGTTGCGCAGACTGGCGGTGTCGGCCAGGAGTGCGGGCATCTTCAATACCAGCGCCTGTTCCTCCTCCCCCAAATAAAACAACGTCGCTTGCAATAGCGGCCCTGCGGCCAAATCCACTGCCAGAGGGGCATCCAGACGGCGGCGGATCGCGTCTGCTTGCACCGCTGCCGGCAAACTTGTGAGATCAACTTCGTCCCAGACAGGGTCCGCCGCCGCGGCGACTGATTGCAATGGCAGCGTCAGACCAGGGGGCAGGGGGAAGGTGGTGCGCAGGATTTCAAATTCGGCGATCAGATCGCTCAGGGCCAGATGGAGCGCAGCTGCGTCCAGCTTCCCTGTCAGCGTCGCCAGGCAGGTAGCCACAAAAGCCGAGCCAGCCTCTTCTTGCTGCAGCCATAACTGCTTTTGCTGCGGCGAAAGACGGAACCCTTGTGTTGTTGGTGACAGCATAATTACCTCGTGCAGAGATAGGCATAGACCGGCGCAGAACCCGCTGGCGTCTGCATCAGGCGCCAGCCGGGGGCAGCGGCATAAGCCGCCTATTTGTGCTTCGTTGCCGGCATTGAGGATTAAAGATGGAAGGAGCAGGTCCTTATTTCAGATCGCACCTTTTCAGGCAGCTATCGGAAACTATCAGGCGTCAGCCCATTTGTATGGTTCCGCCATTCCCACGACGATTTTGCGCGGACCCACAAACGGGCTGCGCCCGTGGGCTGTGAGTACGTTGTCCAGCAGCAAGATATCGCCTTTTTGCCAGGGGAAAGCAACCGTTTCTTCTGCGTATAACTGGCGCAGGGTATCTAGCACATCTGGTTCAATGGGCGAACCATCTCCATAGTATGTGTTATTGGGCAGTTCTTCTTCGCGGAACACCTGAAACAGCATCTCCTGTACTTCAGGGCGCAAAGTGGAAACGTGAAAAAATGTGGCGTGATTAAACCAGACCATATCGCCCGTCTGCGGGTGGCGAATGATGGCGCGGCGTACCTGCTGCGTACGCAGTCTATCTTGCTCACGCCATTCAAAGGTGATGTCGTTGGCCTGGCAGTACGCTGCCACGGCAGCTTTGTCTTCCGTTTGAAAGGCTTCTTGCCAGGAGAGCCCAAAGCCACTGCCAAAGTTGCGCACGTACATGTAGCCTTTATCTGCAAACTTCTGCCGGATATCGTGGGGAATGCGCTGATACATGTTGCGGCTGCTGGCAATGGGTGTTTCCCCTCCTTTCTGGGCCGCGGTGACGCAGTAGAAAAGAATTCTCAAGGGGAAGGTCAGGTTATAGGACTGTTCGTTGTGCAGAAAGATGGATTCGCTGGGGGGATGGTCGGTAGATGTGTAAATGTTGCCGCTGACCTGGCTGCGCGGCGAGGAGCGTTCTTGATAGCGCAGCGCCCCACCAGAGATGGCGTCAATAAACTGTTCAAAGGCAGCGACCTCTGGTACATCGAAACCACGAAAAAGAATGCCGCCGTGCCGCCCTAGTTCTGTTTCGATCCAGGCGCGGTTTGTCTCCGCCCAGGCGTTCAGGTCAACGCCATCCAGGGCAGGTTGAATGAGCAGGGGAAGCGGCTGATCGGGCTGCAGGTAAGCCGTAGTGACCAGATCGAGTGTGGACACGTCCATAACCTGCCGTTGTATTGTGGGTAGTTTTCGAGCAGAAATTTGGGTTTTCTTGAGCATGGGCTTGGGTTATCTCCTCTTTGTCCGGACATCTCTGTCCGATTGCCCGAATAAAGATGTTCAGGCTATGAATCTTCATTCCTCGTGGTTTGGACGCCGCCGCGCCAGTTGGTTGAAACGCGATCGCTGGGCGTCTTTAAGCAGGCCGGCAGTCTCACGCTGGCGACGGCGCTGATATTGGTTCAGTTGGCGGCGGACTTCGTCGAGAGTAATGTGTGGATTGCCGGCAGCAGACGTGCAAACGAGCAGATACATTTCAGCAAGCTGCTGAATGGTGTTCTGCTGAAATAGATCAACCTTATACCGCCAGGTTGCTTTTAAGCCATTCTCCTCGTGAGATAACAACAAGGATATGTCAAACGGGGCGGTGCCGCTATCAATTTCAATTACGTTTAACTGTAAATCTGGCAACGTTAGTGCCGGCATAGGCGCATTTTCCAGCACAAACATCACCTGAAACAGCGGATTGTAACCGGCGTTCCGTTCTGGTTTCAGGATTTCCACCAGCTTGTCAAAAGGCATGTCCTGATGTTTATAAGCGCCTAAAGCCGTTTCGCGGACGCGCTGCACCAGTTCCGCAAAAGAGGGATTGCCGGACAGGTCGGTACGCAGCACCAACTGGTTTACAAACAGTCCAATCAGATTTTCTGTCTTCTGCCAGTGACGGTTGGCGATGTCCGTGCCCACCACAATGTCGTCCTGATCGGTGAAGTGGTGCAGCAGGAGTTGTAAGGCTGCCAGCAGCACCATGTAAAGCGTCGCGCCCGTTTGCTGTTCCAGGGCGCGAAGTTGGCGCAGTATGTCCTGGTGGATGAGGGTGGTATGTATCTGCCCACGAAATGTTGGCGTGGACGGTCGTGGCTTGTCTGTGGGCAGCGCCAGCAGCGGCGGCGCGCCAGCCAGCCGTTGCTGCCAGTATGCCGCCAGCGCCGCCAGTACGTCATCTTGCAGCCAGCGTCGCTGCCAGTAAGCGTAATCAGCATACTGTAGAGACAGCGGCGGTAGTTCGGGGGAGCGATCGCTGCTGTAGGCAGTGTACAGGGCCGCCAGTTCGCGTAAGAAGATACCCATTGACCAGCCATCGGCAGCAATGTGGTGCATGGTGAGCAGGAGGACGTGGTCATCGCCGGCGCGGCGCAGCAATTGCGCCCGTAGCAGGCAGTCGTGGGCGAGATCAAAGGGGGTCAGTGCTTCGGCCTGGGCCAGTTCGTAGACGGGATCAGAGGCTGCCGTCGCCGTCACTTCCCGCACAGGTAGGGCGAATGGCGGCGGGGGAGCGATCACCTGGGCAGGTTCTCCTTGAACTGTGCTAAAGGTTGTGCGCAGCGCTTCATGCCGCGTCACAATGGTTTCCAGGCTGCGTCGCAGGGCCTCCACCTGGATGCGCCCGCGCAGGGCGACGGCCACAGGGATGTTGTAGGCGGGATTGCCCGGCTCCAGCCGATCCATGAACCACAATCGCTGCTGAGAGAAGGAGAGGGGCATGGACTGCAAACGCGGCGCGGGCGCCAGGGGAGGCGGCGTGAGCAGCGCGGCGGCTAGATTGCCTACCAGGCGCTGCTGTATTTCTTGCTCCAGGTCTGCCAGGGTAGCGCCTTCCAGGAAGCGCGTAATGGGGAACGCTACGCCCAGGTCGGTTTCCAGCGTATTCTTGAACTCGACGGAGGTTAAGGAGTCAATGCCTAAGGCGTTCAGCGGTTTATCGGACGTCAGAGCGGCGGCAGGCAAATGCAGCAGGTGACTGGCCTGTTCTTGTAAATAGGCAGCCAGCAACGCCCGCTGCTGCGCGGGTGCGGCAGCCAGGATGGCTGCGCGGATGTGCGGCGGACTGGTGAGCGCTGCGTCTTCTACGACGGTAGTTTCCAGGACGTCGGTATAGAGGGCTTTGAGCTTGTGGGCCAGGAACTTTTGCCGGCACAAATGGCGCTGAATCTTGCCGCTGGAAGTTTTAGGAATTGTGCGTGGTTCTAGCAGCGTCACAGCGTGTAGTTGCAGCTCATGCTCCACCGCGACCGCCTGGCGGACGATCTGTGCCAGCGCCGCGAAGTCCATGCCTTCCTGATGATTGACTTCCTGCACTACTACCACCTGTTCCTCCCCATCGCGATCTACGGCAAACGCCGCGCTGCAGCCGGGGCGCAGGGCGGGGTGACTGTTCTCTACCGTGCGCTCAATGTCTTGTGGGTAATGGTTGCGCCCGCGCACAATAATCAGGTCCTTTAATCGCCCGGTAACAAACAACTCCCCGGCGTACAGAAAACCCAGGTCGCCCGTGCGCAGAAACGGCCCCTGGCCCGTATCCGCCAAAAAAGCGTGGAACGTCTCAGTTGTTTGCTCAGGTTGGTTCCAATATCCTTGCGCCACGCTGGGGCCGGACACCCATATTTCGCCTACTTGCTCAGGCAAGCAGCGCTGCCCGGTGTGTGGGTTGGCAATGACAATTTGCTGATCGGTCAGGGTTTGGCCGTTGCCCACCAGCGAGTAAGTGTGGCCATCATCCTGGTTGGTAACAGGTATCGCCTGGCGCTGTTGCAGCGCGGGCAGGTCAAAAGAATGAATGACAGGGGGGACAGCGGCATCGCCGCCAGAGACAATGAGCGTGGCTTCCGCCAATCCGTAACAAGGGTAAAAAGCTCGCGGCTGGAATCCCGCCGCGGCGAACGTTTCGGTAAAGCGGCGGTGCGTTTCGGCGCGCACGGGTTCTGCCCCATTGAAAGCTACCCGCCAGCGGCTCAAGTCCAGGCTGTCCACCTGTTCGGGCGTTACTTTGCGGGCGCAGAGATCATAGGCGAAATTGGGTCCGCCGCTGGTGGTGGCCTGATAACGGGAAATAGCCTGCACCCAACGAAAAGGGCGCTGTAAAAAATCGAGGGGCGACATAAGGACGACCGGAAAGCCGCCGTAAAAAGGTTCAAGAATGCCGCCAATTAAGCCCATGTCGTGGTAGGGTGGCAGCCAGATGACGCCCGTACTCTCCTCATTCTGATCAAAACAGCGATAAATGTGGGCGAGATTGTGCAGCAGATTGGCATGACTGAGCATCACTCCTTTGGGGGCGGCGGTGGAGCCAGACGTGTATTGCAGAAAGGCCAGGGTGTCGCTGGTAATAGATGGCTCTTGCCAGTCAGCGGTGGAGAGATCAGCGGGCAGATTGTCTGTGGTGAGCCAGGGAATGCGCTGCCATTCAGGGTTCTGGCCGATCCAGAGGTCGGCCAGCATCTTAACCGGGGATGTGGTTAGAATAACCTTGATCTGGGCGTCGGCGATGATGGTTTGCAGACGGGGCAAGAGGCGAGGGGATTGGGGGGGATAGGCGGGCACGGCGATAACGCCGGCATAAATGCACCCAAACCAGGCCGTTATGTATTCCAACTGGGGCGGATAGAGCAAGAGCGCACACTCGCCAGCCAGCCCTAAACGCTGCAACCACGCGGCCACAACGCGCGCCTGCTCGTCCAGTTCGGCATACGTCATGTGCCTTTCCTTACTCTCGCCATCCTCCAGAAAGGTGTAAAGCCGCCTGTAGGGATGGCGATCCGTCCGCCAACGAGCCAGATCAAGCAGCGTTGGCGCTGCAAAAGGAGACGACAATGGAGCCATGCAGTCCCACCTCGCCCAATCTTTTATTGCAAGATAGGGCGTGTCATTTAGTTGTGTTGATTTTTTCGATTTGGACGAGCTGATGCTTTACTGAGGTAGCAATCTTCAATCTGGCATCCGGACGCCCGAGGTTCACTAATGGCTTGCAAATGCCCGGCCTTTTCCTTTTGACCAGGCTTTGGTTATCTCTGTTGCGGCAGCAACGACTGAGATAAGGCTGTATGATAGACAAAGCGTCGCGATGTGTCAACCCGTTACTGAAAAGCGCGAGAGACGGCAGAATTCTAAATTCCCTCTGGTGAATGAAAACGTAACCGGTGTTAAAGGTGGCTACGTTTTTCGTATCCGTCCCCGTGTCAAACGTAGCCGCCGCAAAATATAGCCAACGTTTACTTAGCCCAACTCTCTATAAAACCAGGCCATATTCCCCCGCTCATCCAAAACATTGGACAGTTGTCACTGGCGATACTGGACATTTGTTAGTTCCTGTGCCGGCAATTTTGCCTTAT
>CAYQYJ010000137.1:0-8579 GCA_964421605.1 uncultured Ardenticatenaceae bacterium
GGTCGAGAAGAGGGTCTGCGTCAGGCTATTTTAGATGGCCTCATCCGACGTTTTGACCCACCGGTTTCTGAGTACCGGGCGATTGAAGCGGCGCTGGAAGTAGCCGTGCCTTATGCTACGCTGCTGCGTGTTCACGCGGCGCTGTTTGACACAGGTGATATTGCTGCTTTTCGGGTGCGGCTGGATGAAGAATTGAAGCAGTAAGGGTTTCAGGCGGTGGGCAGTTGCTGCATTTCTCCCAGCCAGCCGTTGCCATCCTGGATCGGCTGCACGGCGCGCCAGAGTTGGCCTGCCTGGCGCTGCCCGCGGCGGTCCAGGTCGCTGTAGGTGAGCAGGATACCTGTGGTGCAGCGGCAGGTCAGGCCGTGGATGATGCTGTCGAGCAGTTCGTTGCGTATTTCGATCTCTTCCTGCGCCGTCCATAACTGTTCGTCGGGGCGGCTCTGCACCATGACGAAGGCGTTGCTCAACGGTTGGTAGGGGGTTTGCCACCAGCCCATGATGTTGCACTCCAGCCACACCTGCACCTGGCTGCTAATGCCGGAGAGCAGGTAGCCGTAAGTGGTAGCGACTACGACGCCATCGGGGTCGGGCGGGTCGCCCAGGTCAGGGGGATTGGCGGTGACCAGGCCTTGATGAATGCCGGCAATAAACGCCTCCCCCTGTTCCGCCGCGCTGGACAAACCAATTGCCACCGCCGATTCCCGTAGGCGGCTGGCAGTGCGCACCAACCAGTCGCAAATGGCTGCCCCTGGCAAATCCGGCTCTGGTTGAAAGTCAGGCTGGCACAGCAGGTCGTTAAATAACTGGTAGAGGAAACTGTCCAACGGCAGCGCCCCATTGCCATATTGCGCCAGCCACAGCCGCAGCCGCTCAATTAAGGCTGCCATATCGGGCCCAATGCGGTCAACCAGGTCGGCTGTCAACTGGGAGATGGGCAGCAGGATGCCGGCTGACGTATCGTACAAATATTTGACCGCCAGCGCAGCGCGAATGGGATCTAGCCCGGCGATACTCAGCGTCAGAGCTTCAGCCACATCAAAAGCCGATGGGCGCAGCGACCAATCAGGCGAAGCTGTCCAGACGGGATGGGCCAGCGCCAGCCAGGTCAGCCAGGCGCGCACGCGCGGTTCTTCGCGCGGGCTGGAGCGGCGGCGCAGCAGGCGATAGGGAATGCCGGCACGTTTCAACTCTTCCCGCAGCGTATATTGCAGCGCCCCATCCAGGTAAGGGGCAATAATGGCAATTTGCGCGGGTGGCACGTTTAGTTCCTGCATCAGCCGGTGCAGCACCGGCGGCAGCGCCATCAACATTTCGCGGCGATAGCGCGCCTTGACTGTGCCTAAAATAGTTTGCGCCGCCTGCTCCGTGACCCCGCCGCGCTGGATGAGCAGGTAGTTCGAGACGTACTGCGCCAGGTGGGGCATGTCGGGGTTAGCCGTGTGACTTTCACTGTCTGGAAAATAAAACTGCCGTGTACAGCGGGTTGCCAGTTGACGCGCCCCCATCGGGTCTGCGGACAGAAAGCGGCGGTAGCCGCCGCCATCGTCGTAGGCGATAACGACAGACTCAATCTGGCCCATCAGGTCAGCCACGAAATTTTGGGCGGCGAAGGTGTGTTCTTCCAGGTTGTCCACGAGAACGTGCTGGTAGCGTTCGCTGAAGTAGTGGCGGAAATGGGGCGCCTGTACCAGGTGCGTGTCGAACACCTGAATGGTGAGGGAGAAATCTAGCAGGCTGTGTTCCAGGCAAAACTGGCGGAAACGACGGGCGGCTTCGGCGGCGTCATGCAATAGTTTGAGTTGGTCCGGTTCGTGCTGCCATACGCGCGCCTGCCGCGCCACCGCTTCGTCCAGGGTGAGGCCGTTGAAGGCGGCGCGGTTGAGGATGTCAATAAGCTGGCTGACAATGCGCTGCGGGCGCAGGCGCAGGTCGGCAAAAGCGCCTTCTGTTTGCATGGGGCCCAGAATACGCCACATGAGCAGTTGCGCCATGTCATATTCCAGGAAGGTGGGCGGTTGGTGCGGATGGGCGAAGCCGGCGGCGCGGGCCACCAGGGGCCAGAAAAGGACGACCATTTCCCGCGCCAGACTGTTGTAGGTGGTGATGTTGAGTTGGGCATATGGCCCGAGGTTGGACTCCTGAATCAGTTCCAGGAAAGGCTGCTCATGACCGTATTCCGAAACCAGGACGAGGATGTTGTATGCGGAGACGCCAGATTGCAGCAGGCGCAGCAGGCGGTACTGCAGGGCGGTGGTCTTGCCTGTGCCGGCATTTCCCCACAACAGCGTATCCCCGCCAGCCGCAATAGCTTCCAATTGCAATGCAGTCAACTCGGTCATGAAAATGTCACCCCAAGACTCGTCTTTATCAGAACGTTTCTTTCAAATCTGCAAGCGTATAAGTAGGATCTTTTTCATCTTCTATGCCACGCATAGCCATAGTTAAGGATAAATCAAACCATCCCTGGTCTTCATGAACCTGCAAATCACTATGCAGGTCAGGTTCAACCTTTGTCAATAAAAACTCAACAAAGTTCAGAACTTCAGATTGCAGTGGTTCGGGAAGTATAAGAACCCGCTGATGAACTTTATCTGCCACAGTCATCTTCTTCATCTCCTCATCGCCAATGAAAGACGAGGCGCACTGCGCCCAGACGGATTTCATCCCCGTCCAACAGCGTCATGCCATTACCCGCCACAGGCTGGTTATTCACCCACGTGCCGCTGGTGCTTTGTTCATCGTAGATGCCAAACGCATCTTGTTCTTCACTGTAGATGATGCTGGCGTGCAGCCGCGACACGGTGATGTCATTCTCGAATACGATATCCGAATTGGCCGGGGAGCGCCCCAGGCGTGTCTCCACCACCTCGATGGGGATGTAGCGTGGCAGGTCGGTCACTGACTCCAGGACTTCCAAATAAGGCGCAGCCTCTTTGGCGGCGTCGGGTTCATCAGGCGGCGGCGCGGCGGCGGGGGCCTCTGCCGTCTGGCGCGGGGCGCGGCGGGGCAGACGGCTTAAGGGGAGCCTTAGCTTGCCTAACTGACCCGCCAGCCTGGTCAGGCTTTGCGGCAGGCGTACACGTCCTTGCCGGCTGAGCAGAAAATAGCCAGCAACCGCCAGCCCTCCCAAGACGATGACGATTAGGGCCAGCCAGCCTAACACGCGCAGGAAGGAGTTGCTGGGGGCCATATCTGCCGGCACTGCCTCCTCCCCCTCATCAATAAATAACGCCACCGCCGGGCTGGTTGCCTGCAGCCCCTGTTCATCCTCGATCTGTACCTCTAACGTGTTTTCGCCAAACTGGAACTGGCTGACTTCCACCTGAAAATCGTTCAATTGGGTGGGATTGATGTCTGAAGCCACCAATCCATTTACCAGCAATTGCGCCCGCGTAATGGTGCGCGCCGCGCCATCCATCCACGAAGCTGAGGCGCTCAGACGCAGTCTGACCGGGTTATCCAGATCGGGCAGCGATAACGTCCGGTTTTCTGGCGGCAGATTGAGGATCACGCTGGGGGCGTTGGCGCGTACGGTGACGCGGGTAGAAGCGGTGACCCCTGGTTCATTGGATAGGCTGACATTGACTGAAAAGTCGCCTCCAACCGGATTGGCGATGACGTAGCGAATTAGCGTGCGCTGGCTGAACTGGGCAATGCGGTTCCAGATAGCCGTCAGGCTGTCCCCGTCTTCCAAAGAACCTGCCAGACCACGCGCATTGGCGGCAACCGTCTGCAAGTAGGCGCGGCCTGGTTCTGGCACATTCAGGTTGGTGTTATTTAGCCAGATGGTGTGTATGGGAATGCCCTGCTCCGCCGCATATTGAAACACCTCGGAAGATTCATGCGCCGTGCTTACCACGTCTGTGCCGTCCGATAAGATTACCACAGCCGGCGCCAGGCCAGGATGGGGTTTGATCGTGTCCAGCGTCGTCAGCAGGCTCATGACGCTGTCCACCAGCGCCGTGGGACCGCTCATGATCGGCAGCGGTTGGGCGAAGAAGTTCTTGACGCTGTTATGAAATTCTACAGGAGCCAGCAGTTGCGCCGCTCCCGTTTCGCCCACCTGGTAAATGGCGACGTAATCCACTTCCTCGCGCATGTGCAGGGGGCTGGCATAACTCTCAATGGCGCTGCGGATGGCTTCCAGGCTGTCGCTGACGCCGGGGGGCGTGTCTACGATGAAGAGGGTGAACGTGCCCGCGCTTTGGGGCGGCGCAGCGCCGGCATCTATCTGCCCAGGCACGGCGACGTTGGCGGCTTGCTCCCCGTTGTGCTGCACCACCACCGTTGCGGGCGTCAGCGCCAGCGGCTGGCCGGCGCCGTCCAGGCCGTACACATACAGGTTTACTGTAGGCACGCTGTCCGTATTACTGCCTGTGATAAATAGCCGGCTGCCCAGGCCCGTCTGCGCGGCGGTCATTTGCGTCTGCCCGGCCAATAAGCAGAAGATAGCGACTACTCCCAACCAGATGATCTTGCGGAAAAACTCTCTTTTGTGTGGCATGTCCCTTCCTCTTGCTAACGTTGACCATGATATAATAACAGACGTGACCGAAAACGTGAAGCGTCAACCAGAAAGATGATGACAAAATGATGAAATCCGCGCCAGGAACAGGGAAAAGAACGTGAAGCAATATCGCATCGGGTGGGGGATAGGTGGGTTGGCGCTGCTTTTGATGTTGGCGGCGGCGGCATTTGCCGTGGCATTTGCCCAATCAGAGCGGCAGATACGCATCACCCAGGTGGATGTGACGGAATTTCCGACGGTGCGGCTAAACCTGATCGTCAGTGACGAAGCCCTCAGCCCGGTGACGGAGTTGTCGGCGCTGGCGGTGACCGAAGCTGGTGAGGTTATCTCGCAGACAGTCGTGACGCGCGCGCCAGTGGGCGTGGAGACGATTTTTGTGATTGATGCGGATGATAGTTTGCTGTCGGTAGATGCCGGCAGCGCCCTCAGCCGGCGGGAACTGGTGCGCGATAGCATCAGCCGCTACGCCGCAGAGTTCATGAATCCGGCGGGGCGGGATCGGGTGAGTATTATTGTACCAGATGACACCCAGGGAGCGCTGCTGCTGGATGGAACCAGTTCCCCGGCTGCGGTAACGGAAGCTATCGTCGCGTATGAGCCGGCGGAGCTTCCCCTGACCACGCCGCTGGCGGCCATGATGGAACTGGCTTTTTCACAGGCGGCAGCCAGCCAGGCGCAGGGGCGTTTTCAGGCGATTGTGTTGTTCACCAACGGCGGCGAACTGGGGCAGCAGCTTGATCTGGCGGCGACAGCGGCGCAGGCGCAGGCGTTATCGCTGCCCCTGTATACGGCTATCCTGGGGGCGCGGGCGGACGCCAACGAAATTGCCGCTGCGGCTGAGTTGTTCGAGCCGACGCGCGCTTTTTACGTGCATATGCCCACGCCAGAGGGTACGGACCCCATCTACACGGCAGTGCAGGCGCACGCCGTCCAGACGCAGGTCAGCTACCGTTCGCTGCTGCGCCAGAGCGGGCGTTACACCGTGACGGCAGCGCTGGCGGAGGCCAGCGCCAGCCAGTTGTTGGCGCTGACCATTGCCCCGCCGCAGTTGCAGTGGATAACGAGTAATGCCCAGCCGCTGGCGCGCATAGGCGCAGCGGCGGACACGCCGTTGTTCCAACTTCAACCAGCGGAGTTAACGCTGCTGGCTCAGGTGCGCTGGCCCGATGGCTATGCGCGGGCGGCGGCGCAGACAGCGCTGCTGGTGGATGGCGTTGAGTCGCTGCCGCTAAATGCGCCCACTGTAGATGCTGGCGGGCAGTTGGCGGTAGTGTGGGACGTGGGAGGGCTGGATGCCGGCATCTACACCGTCGCTCTCCAGATTACCGATGAATTTGGCTATACGGCGCAAACGGCCCCCATTCCTTTTACCATCACCGTCAGCCGCCCGCAGCCAACTGCTGCACCCTTGCCCACCCCGCTGCCGCCTGCAGCGGAAAAGGACTGGCTGGCGAATGCGCCCTGGTTGGCAAACGCGCCGTGGCTGGCGCGCGTGCCGTGGCTGGCGCGCCTGTTCCCCTGGGTGTTGGCAGGAGTCGGCGGCGGCGCGCTGCTGCTGTTGGCGGCGCTTTCGCTTCGCCGCCGTCGCCGCGCTGCTGCGGCTAAGGAGATATTGCTCGATGCGCTGGAGGCGTTGGCGGCGCCGCCTGTTCCTCTCACCGCGCCTGAGCCTGTGAACGCCGAAATCACTGCCGCCAATCGCGGCCCCCGCCTGGTGATTCAAGCCAACGGCGAACCGCAGACCGGCCCGCTGAATCTGGCGCAGGTTAACGTCACCCTGGGGCGCGATCCCGAGCTGGTGGATATTGTGTTTACCCACCGCACCGTTTCCCGCCTGCACGCCCGCATCAAGCAGAGCGAAGGCCGCTTCTGGTTGTACGACGAGGGCAGCGCCACAGGAACTTATCTCAACTTTGTGCGCATTGGTTTGATGCCCCAACCCTTGCAGGATCGGGACGAAATTCACATCGGCCAGGTGCATCTACGATTTTTTGCCGGAACGAGCGAATGAGAAGGGCCAGGCGCATACGTGGACGGCATGAAGATCATCACAGATTGCGCAGATGACGCAGATGTTTGCTCCGCATTTTTTCCGCGCCCTCCGCGTGAGACTATCTATTGGCACGGATTTTCTGACCACTGACCACTCGCCACTGATCACTTTTTACAAAGGAGTTCAATCATGATCATCAACAAAGACGATACAGTCATTACCCAGGATGGCGTGGAATTGGGTACCGCCCACGTGCTTTACCATCGTGACGCGGCTGCGGTGAACCCGGAGCTGCTGTGGTATGCCAGTTACCTGCAAGTAGAGAACCTGGATTATGGCGACAACTATTTTGTGCCCACGGAGTACATTGTTGGGCATGATGCCGGCACAAAACGCCTCACCCTCTCCGTCAATTTCCACCAGATACTAGAACAGACCTGGACGCGCCAGCCGGATTTCGTCGCTCAAGGTCAGGCCACCGTTGAGGAACTGCCGGCAGCTTGAGCCGCGTCTGTCATGCCAGCTTTAGAGACGCCGCCCATACACGCTGTCATCCTGGACCTGGATGGCACCATGGTGGATTCTGAGCCTTTGTCCCGCCAGGCGTGGAACGTTTTCTTGCAGCCGCATGGGTATACGCTGGACGAAGGCGTTTATGCGCAGATGGTGGGGCGGCGCAGCGATGAAAGCGCCCGCCTGGTGCAAAGCTGCTACAACCTGGCGCTGTCCGTGCCGCAGATCATTGCCGCCAAAAATGCGCTTTGGGCCGGCATCTGGCAGCAAGGGCTGCCCGCCATGCCAGGGCTGGCAGCCTTAACAACGACGCTGGCGCAGCGGCGCATACCCTGGGCGGTAGCCACATCCAGCCCGCGCCATTACGCGGAACAGGTGCTGGCGCAATTGCGGCTGCAGCCGGGCGCGATTGTGGGCGGGGATGAGGTGGCGCGGGGGAAGCCAGCGCCCGATGGTTATCTGGCAGCGGCGGCGCGGTTAGGGGCGGCGGCGGCGCGCTGTCTGGCGGTGGAGGATTCGGTTCCAGGGTGTGAGGCGGCGTTGAATGCCGGCATGATCGTCGTCGCCATCCCCAACCCGTTCACCCCCGTCGCGGCGCTCCCCCCAGTCCATTATGTCTGCAATTCTCTGGCTGATGTCGTTCTTCTGCTAGGAGAATAAATCAAAGATAGCGCCGCGGCTAATTTAGCAGGCTGGTCAGCGCAAAATGGCTGTTTCCGTTTATCGTTACGTCTGGGAGGAGAATGCCGGCATCCACCAACTCCTGCAACGTCTTGTCCACTTCCGCTGGCTTCCACTGGAACAGTTTACGCACGTCGCCGGCTGAGGCTGCGCCCACCGATGCCAGATAGGCGGCAACAAGTTTCTGGCGGGCGGCGCTGCGACTGATGGGGCGGGCCAGAGCGGGCAGTTCAGGATACCATTGATGCACGCAGGCGTACACGTGGCTGTACCGCCACGCCCCCGCCTCGGCTACGCCCACAGGCAAAACCTTGAAATCTTGCTGCAAACTCACCAGGGCGCGAGCAAATGCGCTCTGGCTCCCCTTGCTGCTCAAGTGCGCCTCCCGCCGCAGCCGCACCGTGTCCATGGGGCCGGCTTGCAGCAGCGTCTCATACACTGTCTTCGCCTCTCGCGTCATCAACCCTTGCTGGTACTGTTCCAGGTAGTCGCTCTCCGGTTCGCCAAAATTCTCGCTCAGGGCATAAAAATAGGGGGCCAGGTCTAACGAAATCATGGTGCCTTTGCCGCGCAGCACTTTCGCGTAGTACCATTCCCGCGTGCCCAGCATGGCATCCTTCCACCCCCAGGTGACGTGACCTGGATCGTCATGCGCCTCCGCCACCGCCCGCTCCCCCGCCACCGCCGCCCACAGGCTTGGGCACAACACGCCTTTGATCGGCCAGAAATAAACGAACCCCCGTTCAGACACCCATTCAACCGCTTCCGCGCGGGAGGAGACAGGTTGGCGCAGGCGAAACGTTTGCGCGCGATACGCTTCCAGTCGTGCCGAAAGGAGTGTTAGAGGCATGGCGAGTTTCC
>CAYQYJ010000138.1:0-8479 GCA_964421605.1 uncultured Ardenticatenaceae bacterium
GCACAGGCTGCAGAATCGCCAGTACATTACCGTCCATCGCCGCCGCCCAGGCAATGCGCCAGCGGTCATACCGAATAGCCGCCAGTTCGTGGTCTCGCTGCACGTAGCCAAACAGATTGCCCTGCGGCGTGCGCGTGATGACGCGGTCGTCGTCAGTCACAGCGGTGGTCAACATCAGGCCGCGGAACTGCTCTTGCACATAATCAGCAATGCGCGCTTTTGCCTGCTCCCGCTGCGGCAACGGCACCAGACTCATGCGCGGCGGCGTGTCCGGGCGGGTGGCGCGCAGCAGGTTGTACCAGACCCCGTTAATAGTGACGGGCACACCTGCGACACGGGGGCAGGGGGTGTCCTGGTAATGGAGGACCATGCCGGCATTTGTCCATACCGGTTCACCCAACAAGCCAATCTGCCGCAGCGCGTTGAGCATGGCCTGAGCAATGCCGGGTTCACGACCATTCTCATCTCGTTTCCGTCCCAACTGCCAGATGAGCGCGTCCCGCACCGGTTCGCCGTTTTGCGGCCCCTGGGCGTACAGGTAGGCCGCTGCGCCCAACAGGACATAGCACTGTTTATCAGCCGGCCATTGATTGAGGAAAGCTTCGCTGGCAACACGGGCCGCATCGAAGTCATCGGCGGCTATTTTCGTTTGGGTATTGGCCGCCTGGCGCATGACGCGACTATATGCCTGGCGCAGGTCTTTACCCACACGCAGCCAGTCACGACCGTGTTCAAAGAGGGTCAATGGCGGGCAGGCTTCCGTCGCTAATGCCTCCACATCAGCCCAGTATTGCGCCTTGTGCAGCGCCAGCGCCTGCACTAACGTGTCCAACCAGTGCTGCTCTGCCACATTCGCCTGCGCTCGCAGCCATGCCGGCAATCTTTCCAGCAGCGCTTCAGGCATGGCGCGGTTGGGGTTAGACTGACCATGTTTGACCATGCGCGTCAGCGCCATCTGGTTCCACTCCTGTACGGGCGTCAGGTCTAGTCCTGTCTTCACCGACCCGTCAATGATGGCTTCCAAGGTTGCCGGCATCTTTTCCGGCAACCGCCCATAAATAGCCTTACACAACATGGTCACATTGCAAAAACCGCCTAACACGCCCTGGTTGGCCGCGGCGCGCTGCATGGTTGACGCCATGGCGGCAATGGAGTAAGATGCTTCTACCTTGTACAAGTCGCTTGCTTCCGCCAATTCACCGTACTGATAGGTGACGCTATCAATGCGGTTCGGGAGCAGGCGGCTTTTCATTTGCGGGTAGGAGAGCGGCTCAACACAGTTGAGCTTGCCGCCAGGAATGTCCCATTCAATCACATGGCTGCTGGCTGTCGGTTGTAAGACGACATACTCGCCCACCTGGTTTGGGCTGCGCCAGATAAGGACTTTACGCTCCCGGCCAGCGGAAATGTCGCTGAATGGCAGCACCCAAACGGCATCATCTCCATCGCAGCCGCCCAGCACGTCCACGATAAAATTGAGCCAATCGTCGTCGTTTACCCAGGCAGTGGCGCAGGTGGGGTCGAGTTCGATGTGTCCTGCCGGCACAACCCGGTCGCCCACAGCTGCGGGAAAGATGTAATAGCGCCCGCCTGGCGCCGGATAGCGCAATTTACTGGCGCGGCTGCCTAATCGGTTAAGGTGTTGTCTGGCGACGGCTTTGACCATGCCGGCAAACCACATCAAACTGCCGCCGCTGGCAATGTACTCGCCCACATGCCACGCCGCCAGGCTGGTCAGGTCGGTTACAGATTCGGCGTCGTACAGGCGGCTAAGGACAGCCTCTAAACGGCCATCACGGATACCGGACAGGAACAATTCGCTCTCCATCCCTGCCCACGCCAACAAATGTTCTGGCTGAAAGAAGGGATGCAGGTTTATCAGGCTTTGCACATCCAGACACATCTGATCTTCGCTGTGTACAGGATGCAGACCCACAAAAACGCGCCCATCGCTTAAGGACAGTTCTCGCTTGGCGCTGCCGGCAGGAAACATAAAGTCCACTGCCAGATCATCAACGACCAGCACATGCCCCTTGTCCTGACCGCCGGCGTGCAGCGTCGTCACCTCAAAGCGATTGGCGTGCAGCAGTTCGCGGCGACAGTGAACGTCGAGTTTCAGACTGTCGGCCAGGCGTTGGATGAAGCCACGACTTACCTGCCCGCAGCCATCCCATAAGCGGCTGTTCAAGGTCTCGTTATAATCAATAGTCACCTCGTTCTGGTCAAAGAAACCCCAGTAGCGGTACGGGCGCATCACGCGGGAAAGGCGCTTGCTCAATACATAGCCCCCCTTGTGCATGGAGAGCTGTAAACCCGTGCGCGCCAGAAAAGCCTGTGTGTCCAGGCCGGGCACGTACAAATCTAAAACCTTGTCATCCTTCACCCAGCGCAGCGTCGGGCCCGACCCTGCCGAAAGGGTGGGGAGGTCTATCTGGTCAATCTCTGCCAGCGCGTCCTCATCCCCAAAGGAACGGGAAACAATCTGCCACTGCCATTCATCTGGCAGAAACGGGTACGCCAGGTCACTACGGTTGTCGTCAAAGCGAATAACGGTCATCATCTTTCTCCTGTTTGAAGCGGGTTAGTAAAGGGTTTTCAGAGGCGGCTCCCCCGGAAACAGTGTTAGAAGGGAAAATCGTCGCTGCTTTCAGGTAAGCGACTCTTGCCGGGCGCTATCGCTGGCAGCGGCTTCTGCCAGCGGGCATAGAACCCGGGCTGGCGTATCACATCCTCGCCCAGGAAAACCCCATAGCCCAGGTGCAACTGGCCCCAGCCCCAACTGCCTCGATTAGCCTGGTTCAGGGCTTGCGCGCGCCGCAGGGGTACAGGAATGCGGATGCTCATATAGGCATCATCGTGGTCAAGGACGATGCAGCGGTTGACTTCCAGGTGCAGCGGGCCGATGCGAGCGACATAGGCATCCTCACAAGCGCCATAATGCGCCTCATAGTCATGGGCCCAGCGGCTGGAAATGAGACGAGAAACCAGGGTAAATACACGTTGTGCAAACATAGAAACACTCCTTTTGGAAAATGAGAGGGGAAAGGAAAATAAAAAAGGACTGGCCGTGGAAACCTGCTCCACAACCAGCCCCTTTTCGCCCTGCTCACGACCGCAGGTCGTCCTGTGTTGGAATGCCCTGGGTGCTGCTCAGTATCCTGCCAGTTTTTTAAGCGCGCCCAACCAACTTCAACAGAACAGCGCTTCCCCCCCAGATCTTCATTACCTCAAATAACCTTGAACTGCCGGCAATTGCCGGCAGTTCAAACCCTTTGCTTTAGAGAGCCAACATCATGGTGTGGAAACGGAAGGAGCATTTGTGCGTTGCTGGTAGTAATCCAACAGAACGGCTTTCGATGCCGGCACAGCCTTCTTCTCCGTCACATACTGTTGAAACGTTTGCACTTCAGTCAGGTTGGCGCTATCAATCGCCAATCCGTTCGCATATGTGAGCGACGACACAGTGGCCTGTTTGGGCCTCCCGCCGTTATTTTGTGGGGCATGCCCTTTACGGGCCACTGGACGGCCATTGCCAACGCGCTCAACCGGCGAACTGGCGGACTCATGGGCTGGCGCCGCGCCGTTAACTGGCGCGCCCTGGCTGTGCTGGGCAGCGTTCGTCATAGCTGCCGGCAAGTTTGCGCTGAGCGGAGCCAATATGTACGGCGACGGCTGGCTGATCATCTGCTGGTTAACCATCATGCGCATCACATCCCAGGCGTGAATATAAGCCAGCACCGTGGCCGCCATCCGGCGCGCTTCGTACAACTTGAAGCCCACATTAACCTCGGTTTCCGGCTTTCCGTTGGGCGTAATCGCCCCCGTGCTGGTCAGCTTGCCAGGCCCGCTCTTGAGTTCTATGTACAGGTTTTCACCTTTGACGGCGATAGACAACACCCGGCTGACGGCGGGACTGCTATGCGCCGGGGCTTGTCCATTGCTCCGGCCTGGTTCAGAGCGCATCTGCGGCGGTGTGCCTTTATATTCCTTATGGCTGAAACCTGGCTCAGCGTGAGCCAGCGCGCCAAAGATGACGCGAGCGTCAGCCAGGTCTATGAAGTGATGGGCGTGGGTATCCATGCCCTGACCAAGGCGATAGGCGCCGGCAAAAAGTCGTATCTTCCCCATGGACAGGGCATCTTCAATGTGCAGAAAGCGGGATTGGGTGATGTGACTGTACAGCCGCACACGGGTGCGGGAAGGGAGGGGTTGGTTGGTCATTGGTTCATTTCCTTTGGTGTGGAGGGAGTGTCGTAATGCAGCAGGGGATCTGTGCAGACACTTGATAGGGTTGATAGTCGTTTCCTTCGCATAGTTCTCACACACGAAAGAAACGGCAATGGTATGCCCGGCAATGCCGGCAAGCGTGCGCGTAATGACAGATAGCAGTCGGCAGGTAAGCCACTCCTGAGCGTACTGATTACGCACCATGACCACAAGACAGGTAAGCTGGCTAAGTGGAGCCAGCACATAACTATCTGCCAGCCAGGCGTTGTAAGTGGCTTTGGTCATCTGCAGACGTAGTTCGGCCAGAGCGATGCACCATAATTCATCGGGCGTGGTGTAAAGAGGGGCAGGGGGCATGGGCTGTTTCCTTAGAAATTGGAGCGCCAGCATCCTTGCTCTGGTAAGAGCCGGAGCGCCAGCATCCTTGCTGGCAAGAGCCGGCTTCCAGCCGGCGCTCCGTTTTGGCGCGCCCTGCGCATGGGGAACTCCTCTGGCAGCAGGAATGGTTACGCAAGCTGTTCAGCCAGCAGGCTGACGTTTGCCAGTTGGTGAAAAGCGTTGAGGGAGACGTGCTGATTCACAAACACGCCTGTCAATTGGATAGCTGGCTTAACAGGAGTCGTGGCCGTGGCGCTGGGGGTGGAGAGGATGGTTTCACTTTCAAAGGCTGGTCTGCCACAACGGGTGCGCGGGGACCAGTCGCCTGCCCATTCAGGGGGGCGCTGGTAGCGGCATCATGAGCTTTTGCCTGTCCATTAGTGAACGGGAATGGCTGGCGCGCGGGATGTTGTCCATTGCCGCTGTGATCATTTGCGACTTCCGGCGGCAGGTTCAATGGTGTTAGATCGCTCAAGGCAGATTGTTGCGGAACGGGTTCCTGATCCGCTAACGGCTCATCATCCTCGCTGTCATCCACCACACTGTATTCCCCAATCAAGACGTTAGCCTGGCGCAGGCTGGCATTGGCTTCAGCGAAGGCCTGCTGCAAGCTGCGGGCTTCGATTTGCGCCTCGCCAGTGACAATTTTTGCCAGCGTGGCTACCAGGTCGCCGCTGGCTAGCTCATCCAGATCAGCCAGACCATCGTCACCAATAGTATCGCCGTTGACGCGGAGGGCCGCCGCTACTTTAGCGGCTACCAGGCGTAGGGCATCTTCCTGGATAGTCTCTTCATAAGCAAAGTAGTACACCTTCACCGGCTGCGTCTGGCCAATGCGCCAGGAGCGACGACTAGCTTGCAGCACGGTGTAGACGGAATAGTCAATGGCCATCCAGACGATGGTAGGAAAGTCAAGCAGGTCAATGCCCGTTTCCACCTTGCGCGGGTGAGTGATAATGACATCTACCCCTGCCTTGACTTGCTGCGCCACCCATCGCTCTCGACTGTCCGGCGCGGCGCGCAGAATAGCCACTTTCAACCCGACAGCTTCCAGCATCGCTTTCCATTCTGGCTGGATGTCCAGGGTATCGGTTTGCTGGCAAAGGAGAAGGATGCGGCGTCCCTGGGCTTTTTCTTGCCGGCACAAGGCAATGATCTCTTCCTCTTTGGGGCCAACAAAATCCTCCGGCAATCCTGGCACAGAAGCCACGATATTCCCAGAGCGGGGACAGCGCACCACCTTAGCCCGCCGCGGCGAATCCGGCCAGAAGAGCAGGGCATAGAGATAGCCAGCCAGCAGCGACTTGTCGCCGCGCACCAGTCGCTCTTTCAATTCTTCTTTGAGTTGTTCCTTGAGAGAATCGTAGAGAATGGCCTGCGCCGGAGCCATGGGTACAGAGATTGGGATCTCGGTGTACTCCGGCAAGGGGAAGCCCATATCACCCAAAGAGAGAAAAACTGACCGGTTAAGCAGCCAGGGGAGCATCGCCGGACTGCCGCCCGGCAGCTCTTTGTAGCGGACGTTGGAGCGGCTGTTGGCCGTTTGCTTGCCATCTTCATCAAGAGTAACCGTCTCAATCCGCTGTAAGATACCGTAGGCTGAGACCCAATCCCGGCTGCGTAAGCGGCGCTGACCACTTTCGCCAAAGTCTACGTAAGCCTGGCGCATCTCTGGAGAGAGGCGAAAGAGCAGATAAAAGAGACTGGAAGCCTTGCCGCCATAAATGGTACCTGTGAGGGCTACTACCTTTGTGGCCGCCTGTGCCAGGTGATGGGCAGCATACCCCTGGTCGCTATCAATACCTTTATACTGGTGGACTTCATCCACAATGAAAAGGTCTAGCTTACCCCTGGCTCGTCGCTTGATGTATCCCGCCAGTGGGGTCTTGCCGTAGCCGTGCAACTGATGGGGTAGAGGGTGAGTAGGGCAAATGAGTGAACTGTTGGCAATAGCCTGGCGGATGGCGCTCTCCCGTTCCGTATACAGGCGGAAACTGCCGCGCACCTGAGATTCACTACGCCGTCGTACAAACTGATACAGGGGGGAGCGGCATCGGTCATTGCTGCACACGCGGGTGGCAGATTTCAGTTCCGCCACGTCCAGGGGGCGACCGCTGATGAATTGGACCGCACCGCATCTGGGACAACGAATGCCGCGCTGCTGCCGCGCCTGGATTTGTCGTTCTGTCAGCGGGCGTTTTGCTGCCGGCAGTTCAAGCAGATGACGCGCAGAAAGAACATTTCCCCAGGGGCGATTGATATCTGTGTAGCCACTGCTACCATAATTGTGGCTGGCCGGGCCGCCATAGTTATAGGCATGTTCCCAACCAGAGGCGCTGCGGGCGGTTGTCTGCTTGAGAACACCGACCAATGGCGCGGCGTCAGGCTGGTTAGCAAAGAACTGGTCTACATCGCTGATGGTTTGCAAGTGCATCGCGCGCACACCGGGCCAGACAGTCTGGCATTCCCGCTGCCATTTATCCACCAGATGGGGCGGGCAAAGAACAATGGTGCGGCAAGCGCAACGGCCAGCAGCGATAGCCGCAGCCAGACTGGTCTTACCCGTGCCCATTTCGCCCACAATAACGACGTCTCGTTCGGTCTCCAGGCGGGTGAGTGCAGCGGCAGCAGCATGTTTTTGTGCCGGCAGAAGCCCCGTCTTCCCGTTCATTCCTGGGATGGGGCGCCGCCTGCTCAATCGGCTGAGTAGCTCCCCATAACCATTGAGGTCAAACCGGTACACAGGCGGGTAATCTCGGGCAATGATGCCCGTCAGATGGGTAATCCACTTCTGTAAGAACTGCTCTAACGCTGCCCCTTTGTAGCTGATGACCTGGCCCGCAGCGTCTATCGTTGCCACATCTGTAACCACGTTTTCTGTTTCCAGATGGGTTACCCGGGTGCGCCCGTCGGGCAGCGGTTCCTCATACTCCTCGGCGCGGGTCACTTTGTAGCTACGCCCCTTAATGAGCAGCCGTTCGTCGCTACGGCCTGATTCACCACTGGCATCCGCAGCCAACACCTGGTTATTCAGATGTCCGGCAGCGATGACGCTGTTCATGTGCCCGATTTTAAGAGGGGTCAATGGTTGCAGCGGGATGCGCGCGCTTTCGGGGTCAAGGTGGGCGCGCCAGGCAACTGATGTCCTTGCCCCTAGCCGCTGCGCTTCTGCCAGAGCGTCGCGGGGATCCACGAATTGAGAACGAAACTTAAAACGATCCGGCTTGACGGCCAACGGCGGCAGGATGTAGGCAGGTGTGCGGGCTGGGGTCAGCGGGGGCAACGCTTCTTTTCCGATTGCCATCTGCGCCCATCTCTCGACCATCTCGCCTTCTGGCACAACCGCTTTGGGTCGCTGCAAACCAAAGAGAACAATTTGCTGGAACCGCTCGTAGGTATCATCAGGGAAGCGGTAAATTTGCACCTGGTCGTACCAGGAAAGCAAATAGCGGGTAGCTTTGCGGAAGCGCAGCATATGCTGCGGCACAACCCAGAGTAGCACGCCCCTTGCTTGCAGCCAGGAACGGGTGTTTACCAGCCATTGGTACTCCAGGCGACCGCGGCGCTCGCCATCATCCTCGTCGTCATAATCATAAGGTGGATTAAGATAGAGGAAGTTGTAGCCGCCGCGCGCAGTCGTCAGGCTGAGGTAGCTGTCGTGGAGAATGCGGGTGGTAAGCGATGCATCCGCATTGTTGATCGTCACCGCCCGCGTTGCCAACAACTGGCTTACCGCAGCGCGAGCAGCCTGGACCCGGCCTTCGTGTAGTTCTACTCCGAAAGGCTCCAGCCCCAACGCTTCCGCAAAGGCAACCAGCGCTGTTCCCTCGCCCGCACACGGGTCCAGGATACGCCCGCCATGTGGGGCAGCGAT
>CAYQYJ010000139.1:0-8458 GCA_964421605.1 uncultured Ardenticatenaceae bacterium
CAAAAAATCGTGGGGAAAATTGCCGGCATTGGCGGGCCTGGGCGTCGGCGGCTTTTTGCTCTGGCGCCATGGCGAGCGTTGGCTACGACACAGCTTAATCTATCTGTCGCATGCAAGCTGGGCGCGAGACACCTTCAGCACTTTGCCCATCGCCTGGGGCGTCGCCAGCCGCTTTGTAGCTGGCGAAACCGCCGCCGCGGCCATGTCGACAGCCAAAACGTTGAACGAACAGGGTATGTCAGTGACGCTGGACTATCTGGGCGAGAGCGTCTCCGATTTGGCGCAGGCGCGGGCAGCGCGGGACGAAATCGCGCGTTTGCTGGATGCCATCGCCGCCGCGGGCGTCAACGCCAATGTTTCCATCAAGTTAAGCCAGTTGGGTGTAAAGATTGATGAACAGTTGGCGGAAGATAATTTGCGGTATCTGCTGGCGCGGGCGCAGCAACATCAAAACCGCATCCGCATTGACATGGAGGATTCGCCCTGGGTGGATACCACGCTGCGCATCTATCGCTCGCTGCGAGATGGCGCTGGCTTTGGGAACACGGGCGTGGTAATCCAGGCGTATCTGTACCGCAGCGAGGCAGACATTGCCCACTTGATAGCAGAAGGGGCCTGGGTACGGTTGTGCAAGGGGGCTTACGCCGAACCCGCGGCGGTGGCTTTTCCTAAGAAGGCGGATACTGACGCGAACTTTGTGCGGCTGATGCAAATGTTATTGAGTGAGGAAGCGCGGCAGAAGGGGGTTTATGCCGGCATTGCCACCCACGACGACAACATGATCAACGCCACCATTGCCTATGCGCAAGCCCATAACATTCCGCCCAGCGCTTTCGAGTTCCAGATGCTGTACGGTATCCGCCGCGAACGGCAGATCGATCTGGTGCGCCAGGGGTATCAAATGCGTATTTACGTGCCTTATGGCAAAGCCTGGTATCCCTACTTTGTGCGCCGCCTGGCAGAACGTCCAGCCAATCTCTGGTTCTTTGTCAGTAACTTTGTCCGTCGTTAGCAGTCTATTGTAGACCCATAAAGATAGGGCGCTATCCATGGCTCTTATTCAAGAATCCTCCACCATTCCAGGCGTCTACCACGTGCAACTGCGCCCATTTGGCGACGAACGGGGTCGCTTTATTGAGACCTTTCGCAAAGAGTGGTTCCCGCAGCGCTCGTGGGAGATCATCCAGACTAACCGCTCCGATTCTGCCGCTGGCGTGCTGCGCGGTTTGCATTACCACCACCGCCAGGTTGATTACTGGTATCCGCTGCAAGGCCGCTTGCGGGTGGGCCTGGTGGATTTGCGGCCCCAATCGCCCACCTTCCTGACCAGCCTGACCCTTGACATGGGCGCAAACCACACGCAAGGGCTGTACATCCCCATCGGCGTAGCCCACGGTTTCCTGGCTCTGACGGACGTTACCTTGTGCTACCTGGTGGATAACTATTACGATGGCGAGGATGAGTTTGGCGTGCGCTGGAACGACCCGACGTTAAATGTGGCTTGGGGAATTGCCGATCCGCTGCTCTCGCCGCGCGACGCGCAGAACCCGTATTGGCGTGACATCCCCGTCGCGCATTGGCCGCGGTGAGGGGGCATCCGCTTAATCAGCAAATAGTTTTCAGGACCACAGGCGCTGCCAGAGGGGAGGGCCCAAAATCAGCAAGCCGATCAGGACCGCTCCTAGCGCCCCCACCAGCACTGCCGCCGCCGCCACATCTTTGGCTATCTTCGCCAGGGGATGGGGATCAGGCATAGTCAGGTCTACAACGCTTTCCAACGCTGTGTTGATCAATTCAGCCATCCACACAGCCATTAGCGTCAGCAGCAGGATGGCCCATTCGCCGCGGGGAAGGCGCAACCAGAACGCCAGCGCCAGCACAACCAGGGTGACAAAGGTATGAATCCAGGCGTTACGTTGCGTGCGCAGCACGTAAGCCCAACCTTGAAAAGCGTAAGAAAAGGAACGGGCGCGGCTGTGCAGCGCCTCCCGTCCACGGTCGAGGAGTGTGGTCATACGGGGTGATGTCTCCCTTTAACAACGTTGGTGGCTGGGCGGCGGGGAGATTATGCCGGCAACTGCACCACCACCCCCAACGCATGCAGCGCCGCCGCCTGCAGCCGCCACATAACAGCTTTTTCTGCCGCCGCCGCATGGTCATATCCCAATAAATGCAACATCCCATGCACCAACAGTAACTGCAGTTCTGCGGCTACGGAATGTCCCGCCAACGCCGCCTGCCGCCGCGCCTGCGGCACAGATATGGCAATATCGCCCAGATTAACGGCAGGCGACGCCAACGCCTCGCCCGAAGGGAAGCTCAAGACATCTGTCGGCTGATCATATCCCAAAAAGGCGTGATTCAGCGCCTGCAGTTGGGCGTCATCGCTCAATAATAACGTGACCACAGCCCGGACTGTTACGTCCGCAGCAGTTAGAGCCGCCGCCGCCGCTGCTCGCAGCAGTGGTTCCCAGGCGGGGTCAAAGTCCGTTTCCACCACAAAGTGCAAATCTAAAGCCATAGGCTTGCAAACAGAGATCAGGCAGGGGCAGATTCCACTCGTTCTGGTTCCCGCCGGGCCGGCTCTCTGGACGGCGCGGCGGCGGGCAGAATTGTTTCCGCCGGAAGCTCCGGGCGCATCATCTCCTCATTGCCCGGATAACGCACGCGCACATGGAAGCGCCCTTTGAGGGTCTTAATGAACGAGGAGCGAATGTACTGCAGTTCGCCCAGGGTCAGACCCGAATTATCAAGCTGCCCCGCTTTCAAATGCCCCTCCACAACTGAGTTGACCAGTTTCTCAATCTCCGCTTCAGTGTCTGGACGCACAGCCGTCGAGGTGGCTTCCACAGAGTCAGCCAGCATGACAATAGCCGTTTCGCGCGAGCGAGGGCGTGGGCCGGGATAGCGAAAACGACTGCTGTCTACCTGGCTGCCATCCTTTTCTGCCAGTTCCTGCGCTTTCTTGTAAAACACAGTGACCACGTTGTCGCCGTGGTGTTCGGCGATGAAATCACGCACGCGATCGGGTAGTTTGTATTGGCGCGCCAGCGCCAGACCGTCGCTGACGTGACTGATAATAATGCGGGCGCTGCTGTATGGGTCAAGCGAATCGTGCGGATTAATGCCGGCTTGATTCTCGGTGAAAAATGGTGGACGGTTCATCTTGCCCACGTCGTGATAAAATGCGCCCACACGCACCAACGTACCGCTGGCTTCCACCAGTTCCGCCGCCTGTTCCGCCAGATTAGCCACCATGATGCTGTGGTGATAAGTGCCTGGCGCGCGCCGCAGCAGTTCTTGCAGTAGGGGATGGTCCAGGCGCGACAGTTCCTGCAACTGCAAGGTGGTGATAATGCCAAAGACGCTGCCTATGAAGAAGAGCCCCGCCAGAGTCAGACTGGCGGAAATCAAGCCGTTTGCCAGTCCCCAGCCCAACAGGCGCAAGAATTCGGCAGATTGCGGCTCCTGCGGCAGGCGAAAAATGACAATGACGGCCATATTGGCCACGGCGGCAATTAAACCAGCGCGAAAGAAAGCATTGATGCGCTGCACGTCACGCAGCGTTAAGACGGCTATCAGGCCGCCCATGGCATAGTAAACGGTGAATTCGAGGGAATTGCCGGCAATATACCCCACCAGCGCCGCCTCTACCATCGTCACCAAAATGCTCAGGCGCGTGTTAAAAATTACGGCTATCAACATAGATAAAGCCGCCGCCGGGAAAAGGTAGGAAAGGGCAGTCCGCCCCGGTAGCATCAGCTTGGCCCCCAGCGTGAAAACCAGAATGAGCATGGCAAAAATAAGCAGATACCGGTTCGACGGTACCTGCTCCCGCTCGAAAAGCTGCCAGTACACAATAATCAGCGTGACTGCCAGCACCGCAGCCGTGACGACGCTGATGATCTGCGCCCAATCGGTATCCTGGCGCAGCAGTCCCAACATCTCCAGCATCTCGACATCTTCGGCGTCTATCACGTCGCCCACGCGAATGATGCGTTCATCCTTCAGGATGCTGCGGGTGACCGGGGCCGCGTTCGCTATGGCTTCGCTGCGTTTCTGCATAGTCGCCGCTTCGTCAGGAAACGTATTAACCTGAACAAATTGTGGCGCCAGGCTAGTGACCACGCGCTCTTGGGCGGCGTTCAAGAAGAAGCTGATCTGGCGACGAGCTAACTGCCGCGCCTCTACTTCGTCCGACTCACGGATCTCCTGGCGCATCACTTCCTCGACAATACGCAAGATGTCATCTTTGACCGCTGTAAATTCAGCTGAGGTGAACGCCAGAATATCCTGAGCCACCTGCGGTTCAATCGTTATCCCTTCAATTGCCTGCAAGTAACTGATTTTGGTGGGCGCATCGGCTAACACGTCCGCCCGAACCACATCCGCAAAATTGAAGATGATCTGGGCGCGCTCTTGTTGTACGCGGCCAATGCGCAAATCAGGCGGACCATAAAGGGTTCCCACGCTGGCTGCCGCGCTCTCCCGCTGGCGCTGGGTAGCCACAGCGCTCTCGTAGGTAATCGTTTGCGGCGCAACTACCTCCTGTGAGGCGCGTTCGCCTATCACTACGGAAACCTGGGGCCCCGCAACCAGATTCAGAGCCAGAATGGCGGCCAGCCCCAGCGTCAAGCCAAGCGTCACTAGCCAGAGTAAGGAACTCTGTACCATGCGCTCGATGCGCTGTGCGGCGTCTGGCGTGGTGGTCGTGGGGGCGGTCATCATTATAGTCGTTTGCCGCAGCTTAGCGCGCTTGCAGCTTTTCGCGCACTACCTGGCTAACCAGCCCGCCGTCAGCCTGCCCTTTAAGCTGGCCCATCACCCGGCCCATGACCTGCCCCATCCCTTTGACGTCAGTCACGCCTAGCTGCTGGATGATGGTTTCGACTACCGTTTCTATTTCAACCCGCGATAGCTGGCGGGGCAGATAATGTTCAATGCGGGCAATTTCGGCGGCGGCGACAGCGATCATGTCCGGGCGACCAGCGCGTTCGGCGTCGGCGATCGTTTCTCGTCGCTGCTTGATTTGCTTGTTTAAGACGGTTAAGATGCCGGCATCATCCAAGATCACGCCCTCATCTTTTTCCACCTGTTTAATGGCAGCCATCAAGCCGCGCAGCGTGTCTCGCTTCTCCGTCTCACCGCTGCGCATGGCTGCCGCCAGGTCTGCCTGTAACTGCTCTTTCAAGGTCATCGGTTCATCCTCCAGGGACATTGTAACATAAATCTCTCTGCCACCGAAAAGCGTGCTTCATTTAAGCCGCGTTCGTCTGGCTCAGCACGGTATAAAGGTTAAGGTTGCCTTCGCGGCCATCGCTGTGGAACTGGCGCAGCACGGTCAGCCCGGCAGCGGCAGCCAACGCGGCGGTCTCCACCGTATCAATCAAACAGACGTACCGCCAGGCAAAACCGTTCCGCTGCCAGGTGAGCAAATAATCGTTGGGTTCCACATCTGCCGTTGTTAGACCAATCTCTTCCCAACGGCTTAGTTTGCGCTGCTGGCGGGCGCTCTGGAGAAACTGCCAGTTTGCCAGAATCAGGCGACCACCAGGGTTCAAGTGTGTCGCCATCTCTTGCAACAGGCGCAGGCGGTTCATTCGGCCAGGGATGTGTTGCAACGTGGCCAGGCAGGTAATGCCGGCATACTGCGGCAACCCGTCCAGACTGCCAGGCTGACTCAAGTCGCGCTGCCAGAAAGTCCCAACGGTTTGCGCCTGGGCCATTTGCAGCAGGGATTGGCTGAAGTCCACGCCCGTGTACGTCTGGATGCGCCCCGCTTGTTGCAAGAAGCGCCCCAGCCGCCCCTCGCCGCAGCCCACGTCCAGCAAATCGGGACATTCTGCCGGCAACCAGCGGCTCAACTCAACAAATCCGGGCCAGGGTTTCTGGCGACTGCCGGCAAAAGGCGCAGCCATTTGCTCATAGAAAACGTGATTAAGCTGCAAGAGTTGGGCGACAACAGCCTGGCGCATCACAGCGATCACTTCACGTTGCTGGCGGAGGAGGCGCGGCAGGCAACCGCACCCGCCGCGTATTGGTCACAAACCAGACGCGCCCATCCGCCGTCGCCACCCACATCCCTGGCGGTTGGTGGCGCAAAACGACAGCCGGCTGCCACACGCCGTCCGCAGCAGCGAACAAGATTTCAATCCGATCGCCAGGCTGGTACCGGTCTTGCAGCCGTCGCCCCATGCAGAACTGCCCTCCCACAGCCAGGCAAGCCAGCAAGTCGTTTCATGGCTGGCGCACCATGAGGTTGTCGAAAGCGACGCGAACGCCGGGCTGGTTAAAAGCGCCGGCATTCAGGGCCACCTGCCCTTGCATATACCCCATCGTATCCGTAAACTGACCCAGAGGCTCGCCATTCACAAACACAATCATATTGGGACCGCCCACAATCACTTTCAACCGGTTGGCGGCGTTCACCCCTTGCTTAATCGCCGCTGACTCCATCCATCCATTGGACGTCAACCAGGTCCAGGTTCCATCTGAATTCAGGCGATCCACAATGTAAAACCCTTCACCCGTAACGTTAAAACGATAGAACCCGCCGCCCTCTTGCAGGCGGAATAAAATCCCATAACTGCTGTCGGGGGGACCCTCCAAAAGCGTGGCATCCACTTCCAAGACAAAATCATCGAACAGCGGTTCGCGCAAACCCGCATACTGGACTATGTTCGGAGCATAAATCGCCACCACCAGTTGCTCCCCTTCGATGGCGGTGGATCCGCTGGCATCCGCCTCTGTGTGCCACTGCCCCGTCTGTCCAGGCGTAAAGGCGTCGGCAAACAAAATATCGCCATTGTCCGCCCCGCTGGGCAAACGCTCTCCCTGAGCGCAGCCCGCCAGCCAAAAGAGACCTGCCAGCAGCCCGATGCGCCAGGCTACCCGCCGCCAGTCAGGGCGCCAGTACCTGAACATTGTCAAACGCAATGACAGCCGTCCCTGGCTGGAAGGTGCTGGCGCCCAGACCAATGTCGCCGACAACAAATGTAGGATCCGATACCGTGGCCAGCGGTAAACCATTCACCGCCAGGCTCAACTCGTTGCCAATGCAACTGGCGCGAATCTGATTGGTAGCCACGCCCTGGTTAATAATATCGGAAGCCTGAAACTGTCCACCGCCAGACAGGTACTCAATTTGTTCGCTGCCGCTCTGGTATTTACCTATGGCATAATACCCATCGCCGCTGATCAGAAAAATGTAAAAGTTGTCCGCGTTCTGGTAACGGCAAATGACGCCATAGGCATTATCATCTGGCCCATCCAACTGACGGGCCTGGGCGGTGATGATCACGTCGTCAAACTCACGCTGCGGGTTTGTCCACCAGACCTGGCCTGGCTGGCTGGTGCTGAGGCGCATCATATCCTCCACAATCTCAGCCACCGCGCCGCCCTGGCTATAGACCGCCCAACCGCAATTATGGTCAGCGGCAAAGTTATCCGTAAACAGCACGCCCTCGCCGTCGCAGGCATCTGGCCCGCCCAGTTGGTTCAGGCAGCCTGCCAGTAACATACTGCCTATGCACAGGCAAAATAAAATCAGCCTTTGTCGCATCTTCTCGTCCTCGACAGAATACCGCTCCCGCTGCGGCAGCACCAAAGCTGCGCCTCAAGTGATCTGGTAAGCCCCTTCAGGCCATCACTGATCCATTTCGTCTAGTTGTTTATTGAGCGCGTCAACCTGGTCATGCAGGTTGCGGTGCTGACCAGACGTGCGAAAATAAAAAAATAAACTGAGCAGCCACAGCACAATGATAACGCCGCCAATCAGGCTCAGGTTTTCTAACATAAACGCCTCCTCCAATCATTGTAGGGCAAAACGCTGTTTTGTCCCGCGGAAGCGGGCAATTTTGGGCAAATTGCGCCACGTGTTTTCGTCAGCAAGTGTACCTGAAAACAGCGGGAGGGCATAATTCCGGCTGCGGCTTCAGGCGTAGGAATCCCACAGCGGTTCAGGAACGCCTGCTTGCAGGTTTTCGTAGCGGGCCATGACGAACAGCGCATCGGAAAGGCGATTGAGATAAGGCAGGACATAAGGACCGATTTGTTCTTCGCGCGCCAGGGTGATGACCTCGCGCTCGGCGCGGCGGCAGACGGTGCGGGCTACGTGAAGGTGGGCAGAGGCAAGCGAGCCGCCGGGTAAAATGAAGTTTTGCAGCGGGCCAACTACTGCGCTCAGTTCGTCAATCAACGTCTCCAAGGCTTCTACGTGGCGCGCTTCGACTTGCGGAATCTGGAATTCAGCCTTGTCTTCTTCGGGAAAGCAAAGGTCGGAGCCTAAGTGAAAAAGCTCATTCTGAATGGCAAGCGTCGCCGGCGTCAGGCGGGGGCTGAGGCCATGCGCCAGGGCAACGCCCAATACGGCGTTCAATTCGTCTACTGTGCCGTATGCCTGAACGCGCCAGGCGTCCTTGGGCACGCGGCGACGGCTACCCAGGGCAGTCGTCCCGTC
>CAYQYJ010000140.1:0-3798 GCA_964421605.1 uncultured Ardenticatenaceae bacterium
GTGGCTGACGCGCTCACGGCCATGCAGCCTGACGCCCCCACCATCTGGCCCAACGGGCTGCCCCGCGAAGAGAGCGACCTCACCTCGGTGCACACCAGCGAAAGCGTCGCCAGCCGCGCCAGCCAGGAAAACCCAAACAACGTCCATGCGGTCAGCCATTTCCAGCGCGGCGACTTGCAGCAAGGCTGGGCGGAAGCTGACCTCATTCTGGAACACACCTACCACCTGAGCATGGTCCACCAGGGTTATCTGGAACCACACGCCTGCGTCGCTGAACCCGACCCATTTGGACAAAGTGTCACCCTTTACACCAGCACCCAAGGGCAATTCCTGGTGCGCGAAGAAGTGGCGCGGCTGCTCTCCTGGCCCGACAGCCGCGTGCGCATCGTCCCCCTGGCGGTTGGCGGCGGTTTTGGCGCCAAGTATGGCATTGTAGAACCGTTGGCTGCCGCCATTGCTCTGACTGTCAGGCAGCCTGTGCGGCTGGCGTTCAGCCGCTCCGAAGACTTCCTGGCAACCACGCCGTCGCCGGCTGTGGTTATCGAGCTAAAAACAGGCGCGCGCCGCGATGGGTCATTAACCGCGCTGCAAGCGCGCGTCATCCTGGACAACGGCGTCTTCTCATTCCGTCTGGGCGGCATTGTGGCTACTCTGCTGGGCGGCTACTACAAGTGGCCCAACCTCCACATTGAATGCCTGGAAGTGAACACCCATAAGCCACAAATCGGAGCTTATCGCGCCCCTGGCGCGCCGCAAGCCACCTTTGCCATTGAGTCGCAAATGGACGAAATAGCCGCCGCCTTGGAGTTAGACCCGCTGGCTTTCCGGCTGCAAAATGCAGTCAACGAAGGGGATTTAACAGGTACGGGGCGACCGTGGCCCAAAATTGGTTTGCAGCAATGCCTGGAACAGCTACAGCAGCACCCAGCCTGGCAAAATCGGGCGCAAAAAGCAGCCGGTGAAGGCATTGGCATTGCCGTTGGCGGCTGGCCCTCCGCCGTAGAACCGTCTGCCGCCATCTGTCGCGTGGACAGCGACGGCACTGTCAGCCTGCAGGTAGGCACCGTAGATATTTCCGGGGTACATAGCAGCGCCGTGCTGGTGGCGGCGGAAGTGTTAGGCGTACATCCGGATCAGGTGCGCTTCATCCAGGGCAACACAGACAGCGGCCCCTTTGGGCCAGCCAGCGGCGGCAGCCAGGTCACCTATTCCATCTCTGGCGCGGTGGTCAAAGCAGCCGAATCCGCCAGGCAAAAACTGATTCAAGTGGCGGCTGAACAGTTTGAAGCGGCGGAAGCGGACGTTGAAATTGTAGATGGGCAGGCGCGCGTGCGCGGCGTGCCCGACCGGACGCTCTCGCTGGCGCACCTGGTGGGCATTGCCCAGAGCAAACGAGGCGGCGTGGGGCCTATTGTGGGAGAGGGCAGCGCCGCCGTAGCCCAAAACGCGCCCGGCTTTGTGGTCCATCTGGTCAAGGTGCGCGTGGACGCGGAAACGGGCCAGGTAGAGCCGCGGCAATATGTCGCCTTTCAGGACGTAGGCTTCGCTCTCAATCCGCTGTTGGTAGAAGGGCAAATGCACGGCGGCATGACGCAGGGTTTAAGCCTGGGGTTGTATGAGGCTATGGTCTACGATGCGGAAGGGCAGTTGCTCAGCGGCAGCCTGATGGATTATGCGCTGCCGCGCGCCGACATGCTGCCGCCGCTGGAAGCCCATCTGGTACAAAACCCATCTCCCTTAGGCCCCTTTGGCGCGCGCGGGGTAGGCGAACCACCTATTACGGCGGGGGCGGCGGCGCTGGCAAATGCCATCAAAGACGCCACGGGCGTGCGCCTGACCAGACTGCCGCTAACGGCGGAAGTTGTCTGGCAGGGGTTGCGCACGCAGAGAGCGACTGACATACAGGAGTGAAAGACAAAGAAGATGAAGGCAGGTAGAAACGATCCATGCCCCTGCGGCAGCGGTAAGAAATACAAGCAATGCTGTTGGCTGAAAGATCAACAAGCCAGGCATCAACCCGTTGCATCCCAGTGGGAAGAATTTCCAACGAATTCCATAGATGAGCAGGAAGAACCGTCAATGCCCGGCGCGCCGGCTCCGTTCCTGCCGTCTGCCGCCAGCAACGAAACCGAGAAGGAACCGGACCCGGAGCGCCAATTCTGGGAGGATTTCTGGGATAATTGGAGAGAAGCGGCGTATGAGGAGCGGGTAGCCATCATCGAAAGAATGCTGCGCGAACAGCCAGAACTGGTGGACGGGGGAGTCGCTTTTGACATGTTTGTTGACCTGCACGAGCAGGCGGCCAGAAATGAGGAATGGCCCCGATTTAATGCCCTGGCAGACCTATTGATGCAGCAAGCGCCTGCCGCCTATGAGGAAGAAGAACATTACTTTCTGGGCTGGCGCATTGAGAATGCGCTAGCCATGGGCCAGCACGCCAGCGTCATGGCACTTTTTAATGCGCTGGCGGGCCTGGCTGGGACACATATTGATGAATTTGACCGAATGGTGGAAAAGTTGGCTTACCATGGGGATTTATCCAGCCTGGTATCTGGTTATCGTATAGCCCTGCCTGAGGTAAAAACAAGTTCCGATATTGTGTCTTGGGGAGTAAGCGAGTTTGTGAACAGGGCCATTAGCTACGAGTCGTTTGCCCGACTGGAACAACAGCCAGATCTCCAGGCTGATGATGCCGAACTGCTGAACCGACTGCGCACGGAACGTGATAAAGAGAAATTCGCGGAGTATCTGGGTTACTTGAGCGGGCGACATTTGCCCGAGTGGGCATTGGCAGATTGCACACTGCCATCCATTTCTCATAAAGAGAAATCGTGGTGGGAAGAGGAAGACGAGGAAGAAGAGGAACCAGCAGTCGCCCCTGAATACCATAACTTACATCTGCTGACCGTCGCCTTCATCCATGATTGGCATACCACAGAGAGAACGCCCTATACCAAAGCTGAGCTGGCGCGTAGTCACATCTATAGCTATCTCATGCAGCGCCATCGCGGCGATTTGGCCCCCGTAGATGATTTCCCATTTTCGCAGCGACCGGTAAAGAGAAAACGCAAGAAACAGCGTGACCAGCCGGCAGACTCCCACCCACTTTGTCCGGATCGGCAGACATTGGATAGATATATGGCCTTGCTCATCGGGTTCTTAAGTGGACGGTATCATGCAGCAGGCGCCTTGCTGGAAGCAGTGCCGGCATGGTTGCGTTTTCTGCAAAAGTATGAACTGATAGATGGCGACCAGGCCGGCGAGGCGTTGGCATCTTTGAAGAAGCTGGCGGCTGACTGGAAGGACGCTGTGGAAAGGGCGACAAGTGATCCGCTGCTGCGGGCAAATGCGGTGAAGCTGTACGAGAGTTGGTAGCCAGGCGCCCGGCAGCGCAGAGGTACAATTGTCCTCCGTCCCTGCCATAACAATCGCACCGCCCTACTGCTTTCGAGCAGTAAGGCGGTGCGGAGATAGAGCCAGGAGTTACCGGGGCAGCCAGGCTTTTGCTCAGGCTGTCAACTGCTTATCCAGCGAAGTGCGGCGGCGGCGCTGCCAGACGAAAGCGACTGGCCCAAGTAAGGCCAGTCCTCCTAGAGCCAGGGGAATGAAAATGCCCGAATCACGATGGATATGGAACTGGCCCGACTGCGCCTGAGCCAGGTACGGGAAGCGGTTTTTGAAGGGACGGTCGTTGGCGTCTATGCGGTCAGTCAACACGTCAATCAAGCCAGCGTTGAAACTGAAGCTGGCGTCGCGGGCATCCAACACCTGGTAGGCTGCGCCAGCCACAGCCAGGAG
>CAYQYJ010000140.1:3898-8430 GCA_964421605.1 uncultured Ardenticatenaceae bacterium
GGCGCGCCGGGCGTATACTCCGTGGCGCAGTCGCCGTTGGTATCGCCAGGCATGGGCACGCCATAGAGGCCGCACAACAGATTGCCGATTTCCGGGTCCTCCACGCTTTCTTGCAGCAAACTGTAAACAGTCAAGTCTACGTCGGGGGAAATGGCGTTGAAGGTATCCTTCAAGCCCAGCGGCAGGACGACCTCATTGACCAGGGGCATACCCAGGCGGGAGACCTGGACGTAGTTGCCGCCAGTTTCCACCTGCCCGCCGCCCAAAATGGTCATTGATGGCCGGCGGGTAGCGGCCCAAACGCCGACGACGGGATCACCGTAGGCCGCGGTTAAACGACTGATGGGAATCTCAATCACCAGGCTGTGTACGTTGAAACCGGAAAGCGAGTCAACTGGTTCATTGGGCTGGATAGGATAACCGATGGGCGCAGCCTGGCCGCGCAGGGTGAGCAGGTCGAATACTTGCAAATCTACGTAGAAGGGATCGTCTGTCTGACCAGCGAAGACCTCAAGGCTGTCGCCATTGGCCGGGTCGTCAAAGGTGTAGCGCGCCTGCCGCGCCAATTTCCAATAGTCGGGCGTAGATTTGCTGCCGACATTGGCGGGAGCGGCCAGTTCGTCGTTGACTAAAACGTTCATTTCAGCCACACCGGCCGGCTGACTGCCAGGGGCGAACTGTTCGACAACGGTGTAATACTGCTTTTGGTTCCAGTCCGGATCAGCCAGATTGTCAATGGGCCCCGTGTTGTAGAGGAAGGTGTCCGGGTTGCCGATTTCCACGCGGCTGGAAAGCGTGTAGGTAATGTCGCTGGTAGCGTCGCCGTTTGTGTCCAGGTGAATGTCATAAAGGACGTCCTTGCCCCAAGACCAGTAGTTGGGACCGCCTTCGGGCCCTTCAAACGGGATCCAACTGCCTACGACGACCAGGCGGTCAGTAACGCCTGCGGGAATGAAAACGTAGGTGTCGGTATTGTCCGCGAAAGCGTCTTGAGAAATCAGCGGCGCTTCACGATGGCTGGAAGCCGCCGAGGGGCGCACTGCCAGCAGCACGGCAGTTACCAGGAACAGGGAAGCCAGCAAAATGTAAAAGAGGGGAGCGCCGTGCAACCAGGCGCGTTTGTGATGAGGGGTAACGTTCATGGAAAACACTCCTTCGAAAATAGTGATCAGTGGCGAGTGATCAGTGGTCAGAAGCGCTGACCCCTGACCATCCGCAAAATAAATCAGCGTCGTCTGCAAAAGGTGGTTTGAGTTGAAAAGTGAGGGTCGGTTGTGTGATTATCAGGGCATAGGGCGTCCTTTTTATTTTGCCGGCACGTTACTGAGAAACGTATCGCCCACGTAGATTTGTCAGGGCATTTGCTCAAGCTGCGCCAACAAAGCGCGGGCGGCGTCTGCATAGCGAATAGAAAAAGCGGGGTTGATAGCCTGCACCTGGCGCAAATGGCTGCGGGCGGCGTCCAGGTCGCCCAGGGCATGGGCGATCAGGGCGGCGTGGTAGTGAAAGAGGGCGTCTTTTGTACCCAGGCGCAAGGCTTCCTGGCTGTAGCGGGCCGCTGCCTGATAGTCGCCCGCCTGGTACAGCGCCCAAGCCAGGGCGTCGGCGGCGTGAATGCTGGGACGGCGGTCATAAACAGCGCGGGCTGTGGCGGCGGTCTTTTTGGGATCAATCCCCTGGTCGGCGTCAAACAAAGCGAGTTCCAGGTCTACGTTCATGCCGGCATTCGCATTTAGCGCCTGAATCACGCCCACCAACTCGTACTGCTGCGCCGCCGCCGCCGGCTGCCCCATTACGGTGTACAGGTCTCCCAGAGCAATCACAAAGGAAGCCAGTGGATACCGTTCCACCAGGTCCACGTAGAGACTGATGGCTGTTTCGGGATAGCCGCGCGCGGCGGCCACGTTTGCCATGCCAGCCAGGGCGTAGGCATAATCTGGCTGAAAGGTCAGCGCCTGGCGATAGATCTGCTCGGCTTCATCCCAACGACCGCTGGAAAAGTAGAGATTGGCTAACTGCGTCAGCGTCCACAGCGTGTTCTCGTGGCCCGGCGCGCCTGTCTCCACCGCCCGCTGCATGGCCTCGATGGCCCCAGGCACATCCCCGTAAAGCTCGCGCAAATAGGAGACCCGCGTGAACGAAGCCAGGTCAGGCCGCAGGTCTACCATTTGCTGCAAGGTCGTCGCCGCCTGTTCGTACTGGCCCAATTCCACGTAGGCGTCTACCAGAATACCCAGGGCGGCGGCGCGGTACGGGTTAAGCTGTCGCGCCTGATTCCCCCAAGCCAGGGCGGCCTGGAAATCGTGGCGCGCCAGGGCTAACTGCCCCTGACCAATGAGCGCGTCACTCTGCTGCGGATCGTGCGCCAGCGCCGATTGGAAAGCCATCTCCGCCTGGGTGTACAACGCGGCGTCAGCCGTTTCGCGCACTTGCTGCAAGCGGGCCAGCCCTAACTGCGCGTAGGCGTCGGCATCTTGCGGATTCTGGCGAATGCGCGCCTGCATCTTCTCGACGTAGGCTTCGCTGCTCAGGTTCAACGGCGCTGGCGCGGATGAGGGCGCAGTCCAACGGCTAAACAGTTGAAAAAGGAGCGTGCCGCTCAACAAGACCAATGCCACCAACAACAGCAGCAGCGGGCGATGAGGAGAACGGGGAGCGAGTGTATGGAACATAGCGACCTGGGGTAGGGGCGTATCGCATACGCCCACGTGGTGGACATGGTGGGGGCGTATACAATACGCCCCCACAACGTTACAGGTAATACATCCTTACCGCGGATAGAGGCGGCGAATGCCTATAAAAGCCAGACCAAGCAGGAGAACGCCGGCGATTATTTCCCAAACGGGATAACCGGTGAGGGAGCCAATGCCGCTGAGGACGACGCCAGTGACGGGGCCCAGCGGGTTTTGGTGTAGATGTTCCTGACCCGATTGGGCCATGCCGATGTAGGGGAAAGTGTCGCCGAAGGAAACGTCGTTGGCGTCTACGCCGTCGGTGAGGACGCCGATGAGGTTGCTGTCAAAGGTGAAGCTGGCGTCGCGACCATCGAGCACCTGGTAGGCTGCGCCAGCGACTGCCAGCAAGGAGATTTCTACGGTGTCGTCGCTAAAGCGGCGACCATTGGGGTAACCGCAGGCGTCGCCACCCAACACGCCCAGGCGGCTGGGCTCTGGGGCGCACAGGTCGCCGCTGATGGCGGTGTTGATGCGGATCATTTCTGCCGGCACAACGCCCGCCGGCTGGTTGACATTAAAACCTGCCGGCAGCGTCAGGGGACCGTCCGCCGTGTTAATGGTGAAGTCGCTGGCTAAGACCATGCCTGTGAGGAAGATGTCGAAGATGTCGCCGCGCCCCGAACGGGCGTTGCCCAGGTCGCCAGGCATGACGGGATCAAATTCAGTGTGGCAGTCGGCGTCGCTGTCTGCCGGCAGCGGCACGCCATAGAGGGCGCACAGCAGCGTGCCCACTTCGGGGTCTTCCACGTAGCGCTGCAACACGTCGTAAATGGTCAGGTCAACTTCGGGCTGGATGGCGTTGAACGTGTCCTTCAGGCCCATGGGCAGCACGACTTCATTGACCAGCGGCATCCCCAGGCGAGACACCTGGACGGGTTCGCCTGTGCCGGCAAAAACGCCCATAGAGTTTCGCCGCGTGCCCGACCACACCCCTAGCACGGGCTGAGCGTCGCGCACCAGGCGGGCAATGGGCAGTTCAATCACCAGGCTGTGGACGTTGAAGCCAGACAAAGAGTCCACAGCGTCGTTGTTGCCCTCGCTGTAACCGATTGGCGCCATCTGTCCGCGCAGCGTGAGCAGGTCGAAGACCTGTAAGTCCACAAAGAACGGGTCATCCGTCTGCCCGGCGTAAATGTCAATCATGTCGCCATTGTCCGCCATGACGGAATAGGTGGCTTCGCTGACCAGGCTGGCGTAGTCGGCGGTGGATTTGCTGCCAATGTTCACCGGGGCCGCGCGCACATCAGAGACGAGGGTAGTCATGGCATCGCCAGAGGGCTGTATTCCTTCGCGGAAGCTTTCCGTCAGGGAGTACGTCTGGGGGCGATTCCAGTTGGGGCTGTCTACGCTATCCAGGGGCCCGGTGTTGTAGAGGAACGTCTCCAGAGGGCTGCCGATAGAGGTCTGGCTTTGCAGCGTGTAGGTAACGTCGGCGGTGGCGTCGCCGTCAATATCTACGTAAATGTCGTACAACGCCTGGTCATCCCACTCCCAATAGTTAGGCCCGCCTTCGGGCCCTTCAAAGGGAATCCAACTGGCAGCCAGGACGATGCGGTCGGCGCTGCCGGCAGGAATAAAAACGTACGTGTCGGTGTTGTCCGCAAAAGGGTCTTTGGAAATGAGCGGGGCCTCGCGGTGGCTGGAAGCGGCTGCGGGCTGTTGGCTGATCAAGATTTGCGCCAGCAGCGCCAGCAGGGCTAACGGCAGCAAGACCAGGGCGCCAATGACGCGCCAACGATTTGCAAAACGACGGGAAGATTCATTACGCATGATTTCAGTCTCCTTTCAAGTTGTTTG
>CAYQYJ010000141.1:0-8427 GCA_964421605.1 uncultured Ardenticatenaceae bacterium
CCGAAGTTCGAAATACTGGTTGAATTTTATCATCCAGGTTTTTGGCTATTTCCAAACAAGGGGGAGCTAGTGTCCCGTCAGCCGTGATTTGATAGATTGGTTCAATCTCCCAGAGCGAACGCCATACTTGCGCTCAAAAGCTAAAAGCTCCTCCCAGGTGGGGGCAGGGGGGTGAGGGCGGATTGTAGGGTTTGCCGGCATTCCTGCGCCTCACTCGTTTCGGCTATGGTTGGGACGGCGTCCAACACTTCTTGTAAGTCGCGCAGGGCTACCAGGTAGATGCCGCGCTGTTCCCACTCGTGTTTCTTTTGCGCCAGGGCTATGCCGCGGCGGTATTCTTGCAGCGCCAGGCCGCGGCGGCCATTGTGCAGCAGGGCCAGGGCCATGTCGAACTGGGTAGATGCTTCGTTTTCGTCCAGGGTCATGGCGCGCCCGTAGACGCGGATGGCTTCATCAAAACGGCCTAGCTGGTACAGGCACCAGGCTCTGGTGGCTAACTGGACGGCGTTCAGGTGGTCAGAGATGGCTTCGACTTGCTGCAAAGCCGTTTGATAATGGGCCTGGGAGGCTGCCGGCTCTGGCAAGACGCGCAGCACGTCCCCCATGAGCCGCTGCCAGGTGGAGTCGTCAGGACTCAGGTGGATAGCGCGCTCATAACCCGCTCTGGCTGCGGCGAGGAAGGGACGCCCCTGGTTGTGCAGGGCCCAGGCGTAGACGCCCTGCGTCCAGGGGTCCTGGCTGTCAATGGTTATAGCCTGTTCCAAGAGTTGGGCGGCGGCGGCAAAGTCGCCCACGTCGCATAGCAGTTTACCCTTGACGCCCATGGCCCAGGCGTATTCGGGCGACAGCCGCAGCGCTTCGTTCAGCGCCGCCAGGGCGGATTCAAGTTGTCCTAATTCGCGCAGGGCGATGGCTTTGCTGGCGAGGGTGAAATGATCTGTCGCGTTTTGCGCCAGAACCTGATCGAAGCAGCCAATCGCCTCTTCGTATCGTTCTAGCAAGCGGAGGGCTTCCCCTTTAACAAACAAGGCAAAACTGTAGTCGGGTTGGTTTTGCAGCACGCGATCTAGCGAATGGAGGGCGTCTTCGTACCGCTCCAGGGCAACCTGCGCGGCGGCGATGCTGGCTAACGTCCAGTTCACGTCGGCGCCAGCCGCTTCTTTCTGGCGCAGCGCCCGCTCCAGGGTGGCTAACGCTTCTTCGTTCTGGCCTACGCCGCGCAGGGCTTCGCCCAGGTCAGCCAGGATCCAATCGGTATCTGGCAATAAGGCGTCTGCCTGGGTTAAGACGGTGATGGCGTCTGGCATCTGGCCCATGGCCCGCAGTACCTGTCCTTTGGTTCCCAGGGCGGTTCCGTAGTTGGGAGAGATCTCCAGCGCGTGGTCCAGGGCGACAAGCGCCTCTGCATAGCGCCCAGCCAGGCGCAGCGCTTCGCCCTTTTCGTAATACATCCAGGCGGCTGGCGCCAGTTCAATGGCGCGATCCAGGGCGACAACGGCGTCGTCGTACCGTTCCAGGGCGCGCAGAATCTGGCCCTGCGTACCCCAGGCCCAGGCGTCGTGGGGGTTTAGGGTCAGGGAGTGTTCGGTGGATGCCAGCGCCTCGGCGTACTTTTTCTGCATACGCAGCGCTTCGGCGCGTCTGGAGAAGGCCCAGGCGTAGCCGGGCGTCAAGGCGATGGCTTTATCAAAGGCTGCCAGAGATGCTTCGTAATCTTCCTGAGTACGCAGATTGTCTGCTAAATCAGCCCAAATCCAGGTAATACTGTCGTCCAGGGCGACTGCCTGGCGTTGTATGGCAATAGCCTGATCAATTTGCCCCAGCGTTTGCAGGACACGCCCTTTTGTGCCCAGGGCAGCGGCATTCTCAGGATGAAGGGATAGCGCCTGGTCAATGGCTGCCAGCGCGTCTTCGTTGCGCCCCAGGCGACGCAGGTTTTCCGCCTGCCGCAGCATGGCCCAGGGATCATCTGGGGCGGCAGCGCGGTAGGCGTCCAGGGTGCGTAAGGCGTCTGCAAAGCGATCAACCAGGCGGTAAGATTCAGCCAGGTCGGGCAGCAGCCAGATAGCGTCTGGCATTTGTCGCCACGCCTCTTCCAGGGCAGCAATGGCGGCGTCGTATTGATCGAGCGCGTACAACACCTGCCCTTTGCGGCCCAAAGCCCAGGCGTAGCCCGGATTGAGGGTCAGGGCGCGCTCCAGGGCGGATAGGGCTTCTTCATATTGACCCAGTTGGCGCAGCACGTCGCCCAGGACGGCAAGGGGCAAGGGGACGTCGGGGGCGGCGGCGACGACCTGCCGCAGCACTTCCAGGGCGGCTTCCGGTTGGCCAAGGCTGTTGAGGACCTGCCCTTTGGTGGCCAGAATCCACAGAGCGTGCGGATCGAGGGAGAGGGCTTTATCCAGCAGCGGCAAGGCGGCGGCGGGCTGGTTGAGCATATGGTGGGCGATGCCGGCATATCCCAACACAAACACATCGTCAGGCGTCAGTTCCAGCGACGCTTGCAACGCCGTCAGCCCGGCTTCATACTCCTGTAAATCACACAACACGGCCCCTTTCACGCCTAAAATAAATCCATTAGACGGGGCGTCTCTTTCCGCCTCTTCCAGGACGGCTAACGCTTCTGGCAGCCGCCCCAGAGAGCGCAGCGCTTCCCCTTTGAAGCCCTGGGCAAACGTATAGTCAGGCCGCAGGTCTAAAGAGCGCTCAATCGCCGCCAAAGCGTCCTCAAACTGCCCGGCATTGCACAGGACGGCCCCCCTGATCCCCAGGGCTGTGCCCAGAAGATGCTCGTTATCCTGGCTGGCGGCAATTGCCTTTTCCAGCAGCTCCAGGGCGGGGGCAAACTGCCGCTGCAGTCGCAGCGCTTCGGCGCGACCTATGAGCGCGGGCGCGGCGGTTGGCTCCAGTCGCAGCGCGTTTTCTAACAGGGTGTTGGCTTCCGTCCATTGCCCCGCGTCAGCCAGATAGAGACCCGCATCTTGATAATGGAGAGCCGCTTCTGCTATTTCTCCTCTGGCTTCCAGAATTTGCGCCATCAGGCGCAGCGATCGCACTTCCGCCGGCGTTTTTTGCAGCAGGGGGTACAAGGCGGTATATGCCTGGTCATAGGCGCCCTGCTGCCAGCAAGCCAGAGCCAGATAATAGGCGGCGTCGTTGTCGTCTATCCCAGTGGCGGCTTGTTGCAGGTGGTGAATGCCGGCATCCCACTCCTCCACCATGACCAGAACGATGCCATAATCCCCGTGATCGGGCGGCGTCGGGATGTTTTCTGCCTGGCTAAACCATTCCCGAAAAAGGTTCACAGCTTGCTCCGCGTTGGCGCGGGCTAACGACTCGTTGCCAAAGGCGGCGTTGATGCGCGCCAGCAAACTCAGCGCGCGCGCCAATACACGCTGTAGGGGCCAACGTTCTGCCATTGCCTGAACCGCCGCCGTCGCGTCTGTAGCGAAGCTGTCGGTTAATTGGGCGATGTTTTGCGCCAACTGGGTCACTGTGACCACGGCGTCCTGGTAATGGCCTAGCTGGTATTCCTGGCGCGCCAGTTCTAGCTGCGCTTGAAAAACTTGATGATAGGCGCCGCTGCCAGTAGAGGGCGTGGGTTGGGCGGCGTAAGCGCTGCTGAGCGACTTGAAAATGGAGGAAAAATCGCCAGATTGGGGTGTGTTATTGGGGGCGCTCATCGTTTATCCTCCGCGGCGGGTCATGCCAATTTGGGTGCGCGCAGAGCGGCTGCGGCTGGTGGGGGGATGCAAAATGCGCTCCCAGAGGGCGGCAGCGGCGGCGGCAATGTCATCCCGTTTTTGCGGGTAGAGCAGGCGGCTGTGCCAGGCGGCGTTCAGAATGTCGCGCAGTTCATGGTCGGGCGTAATGTTTATGTTGTCGCCTGGTTTCTGGTTATCGCCTGGCTTTTGCGCCAGCAGCGCGGGCCATTCGGCGATGCTGTTCCAGGCGGCAATGGGATAATCTACGGTGGCGTGCGCATCCAGAAAACCGCCCAGATAGTGGACGATTTCGGTCAGGGTAGCCTGTTGGGCGTCAGTCAGGGCATGCTCTGGCGTTCCCTGGTGTAGGGCGGCTTCCCATTCGGTAGTTAGTTTCTGGATGATGCCGGCATAGGGGGCCAGATTGCTTTTCTGGTTCATCCAGTTGAGCATGGTCAGGGCGACGAAGGCGCGTTTGGCGTGGGCGGCTTGCTCCTCCCCGTCCTGGAAGGCGTGCAGGGGGTTGAGACGCAGCAAGATGAGGGCCAGGGGGTAACTGGGGCCCATGGCGTAGGCGGCGAAGGCGTCTGCCAGGCAATCTTGCAGCACCGATGGGGGCCAGTCGGGGGCGACGTGGGTGGTAACGGATTGGTGGATGTCGGCGCTGTAAAAGACCAGGTGACCGAATTCGTGGGCCACGAGGGGTAATGACCAGACGGTCCATTCGGGGAACGGTAGACGGATAATGCTGGCCAGGGTTTTGTCCACGGCCTCGTCGCGAGCCAGGATGGTGAAGGATTCCCAGTTGGTGTTGGGCACCAGGCGGAAGCGGCGCACGAGTTCGTCGGCTACCTGGCAAATGCCGGCATCTAGCCCCATATCCCGCAGCGCCACGCCGCGCAAGAAGTCTACGTATTCGGCGAAAATGGGTCTGTCTTGGACAAACGTGGTGTCGCCTAATTCCAGCCACGCTTCCTGGCGCAACTGTTGCGCCTGCGCCGCGTGCGCCGCCTGCTCGCTGCCCGTCGTTTGCTGGCTGAGCGTTTCCGCGGCGGCGGCGGCGGCGATTTTGGCTTGCACTTTGAGCAATTCGCCAATGCGCGCTTTGGCGGGTTGGATCAGGGTGAGTCCCACTGTTTTGCCCAGGTCTTTCTGGTCGTCCAGTTCGACAAAGCGTTTGCGCCGTTCGCTGATAATGTTTTTGGCCCGCCCCAAATGTTCCAGCACGCTGCGCAGTTGGTCTTCGCTACGCGCCAGATCATCCTGTGACCCTTCCAGATCGCGCAGGTCGTCGTCGTGCAGTTCGGCGCGGCGGTACAATCTGTCCAGGGCGTAGCGGGCGCGGCCCAGGTTGGAGAGCGCTTCATCCAGATTGGCCTCTACGCTGTCGTTGCGCGCCGCCAGCAGGATTTGCAGCCGCTCTATTTCCTCGCGCTGGCGGCGCACCGCGTCCAGCACGCGCTGCACCTGTTCCAGGTTGCTGCGCAGGGCGTCTAATCGTGTTTGCAAAATCAGGTCACCCATAGGGGCTCCTTTGGAAATAGTGAACAGTGGCGAGTGGCCAGTGGTCAGAAGCACCCACTGTACCCCTCCCTCGAAAATAACGTAGGTTGGGCATCCTTGCCCGAGACCCCTGCGAAAATAAGGGCGTATGCAATATGCCCCTACACGGGACGCAGGGGCGCGGAAAAAATGTAGGACAAGCTGTTAGCTTGTCCGCGCAAACTAACAGTTTGCGCTACAAATGGCGCGACAGGTGTAGGCAGGCAGCCATAGCCTGAATGCCAATGTCGTTTGCCTGATTCCAGTTTTCCAGGCGGCAGCGCCAGGCGGCGTTGAGGACGTCGGTCAGGGCGTCGTCTGGGCGGCAGATGGCGCCCATTTCCTGCCCAGACATCAGGTTTGTGGACAGGCTGGCGGCGCGGGGCCACCGGTTGTAGGCGGCTTCGTCCAACAGGTTATTATGCAAAAGCTGTACCAGGCGCGTCGCCCAGCTATTTAGCTGCTGCTGTTCGGCGTTGTCCAGGTCGGGCGGCTGGTTGGCGGACTGCCGCAGGCTGCGCCACTGCGCCCTCAGCCAGTCGGCAACGGCGGTAAAGGGGGGCATGGGCTGGTCGGCCCCCAGCAAATCGAGCGTCTTGAGAATGATGTGGGCGCGGCGAGCGTTGCTGGGGTGGTTGAAGCTGTCCGGCCTGGCGGGGTCCAGGCGGAGCAGGAGCATGGCGTAGGCGTAGGCGGGGCCCAGGCTGTAGGCGGCGAATACGTCGGCAAAGAGGTCGTTGAGGTGGGCGATGCGCCTGGGGTCAGCCTGGCCTTCTTGTTGGATGAACGCTTCAATGGGGTAGCTGCGCCTGCCGCCGCTGCGTTCTTGCAGTTCTTTGGCCACAAAATGGCCGAATTCATGGGCGGCTTGGGGCAGGGTCCAGAAGGTGGTTTCGGGGAAGGGGAGGCGGATGATGCCTACCAGGTCAAAGAACTGCTCGGCGTCTGCCAGGATGGTGAAGCGGTTCCAGGTCAGGCCGCAGCGCTGGCTGAGTTCGTCCAGCAGAGCGTCGGCAACGTGGCAGAGGTGGTGGTCAATGCCGGCATTTCGGGTCAACGCCCCATGCCAGAAAGCGGAGAATTCACGGAATAAGAACTGGCAGGCAGTGCGCAGTTGGCGCAGTTGGTCCCAACAGGAGGGCAGGGAAACATTGTTTTGGTTTAGCGTTTGCTGCAAGGCTTGCCATGCCAGCCGCTGTGTCTTGATTTCGCTGCGAAAACTGGCGCGCGCCCGCTGGCGCATCTGGGCGTTTATGGCCGGGTGATCCAGCCAGCCTTCGATCAACTCCAGTTGATCTAACGTGGTCTGCACCTGGTGCTGTAGCAAACTTTTCTCATTCATGGGGATATAGCGAATATAACTACAAGCCTCTCTGGAATTTCACGGCAAAGGTCCTTGGAATTTCACCGCAAAGACGCGAAGATCGCAAAGAAAAGCCAGGGTGTTTGGACGTTCATTGCGGCACGTAAAAGGTTCTTGGAATTTCACCGCAAAGACGCGAAGATCGCAAAGAAAAACAAAGGTGTTTTGGCGTTCTTTGCGGCACGTAAATAGTCGCAAATGATGAAGACGAAATGGTAAAGAAGGGTGTGCAGCCGCGCGGCTGCGGCTCGCGCTGCCCGGTGCTTAAGAACATTGTACCGATTTGCCGGGTGTAGCGCAATGTGCGACGGTTATCTGTGTTGGGGAGAAATGCCGGCAGGGGGAACCAGAAGGCGTCAATCAAACAAACTCAACTGGCGTGGCCCTTCGGGGTCATCCGGGTTAAACCGAGGCAGCGCACCGGTGGCGTCGTCAAAGCCTTCAAGACGATTGACTGTTTCCATCACCTTGCTCAAACAGTAGGTGACTGGGTTTTCGTTAATTTGGGCGGTATTGAAGCGCAGCACGCGCCAGCCGCGTCCCACCAGGTTATTGTCTCGCTCGTTGTCCACGGCAATTTGCTCTCGCTGGGCATGCCAGGTATCCCCGTCCGTTTCTATGTCAATGTTGCCCTTGTTGCAGAAAATGGCAAAGTCCAGGAAGTAATGTTGATCGCCAATTTCCAGCGGATATTGACGTTCAGCCCTGATCTGGTGCTGCTTTAGCAACGCCCACAGCCTGTCCTCCAGCGGGCTTTCATCCCACAAATCGTTGATTTCTACCGCCTGGCGGAACTTCTCAATGGTGGTGGGAATAAAGATGATACGTCGCATCCGCCGGCTGAGAATGGGCTGGGGCAGCGGTCGCAGGCGGTCAATAGTGAGTTTGAAATAGGGGCGGTTGGCTTTGGGGTGGTTCTTAGGGGTGTCGTCTGGCAGTAATTTAAGGCGCGTTGTCTGTTCAATACGGCTAACTCGCCCATAGTAATTGATGGCATAGGCTTCGTTGCCAAAGACTTTTGTCTGGTAGAACGCCAGCCAGGTGGGGGGCCAGCAAGCGTGCAGCCAGCGTTGGACGCTGGCGACGGGAATACGATACCAGGATTGTTGCTGCAAAAGCTGCCAATCTTTTTTCTGATTGACAATGGCAACGAGAACTTCGCCTTTAGCCATCTGCCACTGCCTATGATTGCGCACGGCGCTGCAATCGTGCCCAGACCAGGGGATAATGCCGGCAATCCATCAACTCCACGCTGTTCTCATCCGGGTCGCGGAAATAGATCGAATGCGTGCCCTGGGGCCAATCCTGCTCATGTTCAATCGTCACGCCCTGCGCCCGCAGGCGCGCGCGCCAGGCGTCCATCTCCTCTGGGGGCACTGCCAGGGAAACATGCCCCTGCCCGCGCGCGCCGTGCGCGGGAATTATGCTCACCCGCGTTTCCAGCGCGTTTATGTCAAACAGGATCAAGGTGGAACTCTCCCCCGTTTGCAAGAAGCAAGAGTCGCCAAAGTCGGCGGAGACGGGCAGCCCCAAAACCCGCGTATAAAACTCGCGCGCCCGCGGCAAATCGGTCACGTATAAAACAGCTTCGGCTATCTGGACAATCTGGAGCATAGGGATTCCTTTCTGACCCCTGTTCACTCACCCCTGACCACTCTTTTAACAGCCGCGATGTGCTCTGGTCCCGTGCGGCAGCAGCCGCCAATGAGACGCGCCCCGGCTTGCTGCCAGGTCTGGCTGAGGCTGGCGAAGGCTTGGGCGTTGTTTTCGCCAGACCAGCGGCGGGTGGCCGCGTCGTACGCTTCGCCGGAATTAGGG
>CAYQYJ010000142.1:0-8415 GCA_964421605.1 uncultured Ardenticatenaceae bacterium
AACTTGTACACAAGCGATTATGTAAAATTTGACTAAAAACCTGACAGTTTGTGCTACAAATTTTCATCCTTTGCTTCGACTCAGCACAGGAATGGCGCGCTGCGACGCATGTAGGGTGATTTTCCCAAATCGCCCACCCGATTTGGGAAATCGGGCTACAGGGGAAGTTCTATGAGAATCGAACAGATAACCCTATACCATATCAGCCAGGAACTTGTTTCCCCTTTCGTCACCAGCTTTGGCCGGCAGCAGCAGCGCGACTGCCTGATTGTGCGTTTGCAAGCCGATGGCCTGACTGCCTGGGGGGAGTGCGTGGCTACCAACGACCCCGGTTACTCTTACGAAACCGTCGTGACCGCCTGGCACGTCCTTTCCGACTTCCTCATTCCCGCCCTGCTGCGCCAGGAAATAACTGAACCGGAAGCCATTGCCCCCAGCTTTGATTTTGTGCGCGGTCACCCGCTGGCGAAAGCCGCCCTGGATCAAGCCGTTTGGGACCTGACGGCGCAGCGAGATGGCCTTTCTTTGGCGCAAAAATTGGCGCAGCCATATGACACGTCGCCGCGCAAGCGCGTCAAGGTGGGCGTCAGCATTGGCATCCAGGCGGATATTCCGCGCACGCTAGAGACCATTGCCGCTTACCTGGCCCAGGGCTACCGCCGCATCAAGCTCAAAATCAAGCCGGGGCACGACCTGGCCCTGGCGCAAGCGGCCCGCCGCGCCTTCCCCGACCTGGCGATTATGCTGGACGCCAACTCCGCTTACCATCTGGCGGATGTGGCTACTTTTCAAGCTATGGACGACCTGAACCTGTTGATGCTGGAACAACCGTTGGGGCACGACGACATCTATGACCACAGCCGGCTGCGCCCGCAAATCAAGACGCCGCTCTGCCTGGACGAAAGCATTACCACGCCTGATCACGCTCGCGCCGCCCTGGCTCTGGGCGCTTGTGACATCATTAACATCAAACCGTCCCGCGTCGCCGGCTGGACGAACGCCCGCCAGATTCACGATATTTGCCACGCGGCAGGGATACCCGTGTGGGTGGGCGGCATGTTAGAAACAGGCGTCGGGCGGGCGGCGCAGTTGGCGCTGGCAGCGCTGCCCGGCTTCACCCTACCTGGCGACATCTCCGCCACGGCGCGGTATTATGCCGCCGACATCGCTACGCCCTTTTTCCTGAATCAGGACGACAGCACGATAACCGTGCCCGTTGCAGCGGGATTGGGTATTGTAGTAGATGAACAACGGCTGCAAGCTGTCACGCAGCGCCAGGCCGTTTTTCAAGCGGCGTAGGAGCAAACAGTATGTTTCAAGACAAGACCATTGCCTTTATCGGCAGCGGCACCATGGCCGAAGCCATGATCCGCGGCTTGATCAGCCAGGGTGTGGCGACGCCGGGGCAGATTATCGCTTCTGGCCCCCGCGCGGAACAGGGACAACGCCTGCACGAGATGCACGGCGTGCGTACCACTACCAGCAATGCGGCAGCGGCCGAAGAGGGGCAGGTGGTAGTGCTGTCTATCAAGCCGCAGATGATGGATCGCGTCATGGTGGAAATTCGCGGTCATCTGCGCCGCCAGGACTTGCTGCTGTCTATTATTGCCGGCGCGCCCATCAAGAAACTGGCGGACGGCATGGCTCACGCCGCCGTGGTGCGGGCAATGCCTAACACGCCGGCGCAAATAGGCCAGGGCATCACCGTGTGGACGGCTACAGCCGAGGTAAGCGCCGTGCAAAGGCAGCAGGCGCGGGCGGTGTTGGCTTCGTTTGGGCAGGAAATTTATGTGGATGACGAGGATTACCTGGACATGGCTACCGCCTTGAGCGGCTCAGGGCCGGGGTACGTGTTTATGGTGATGGAAGCGATGATTGACGCTGGCGTGCATCTGGGTTTTTCGCGGCGCGTGGCCACGCAGTTGGTCTTTCAGACGATGCGCGGTTCGGTGGAGTATGCGGCGCGCTCCGACAAGCATGTGGCGGAACTGCGTAATCAAGTGACTTCGCCGGGGGGCACCACGGCTGAGGCGTTATATCATATGGAAAAAGGAGGGCTGCGCACCGTCATCTCCCGCGGCATTTGGGCGGCTTACCAGCGTTCGATTGCTTTGGGGCAAGGGCGCAAGCGCAGCGACGATCTCAAACCGTGAAGCGGTGGGTGTCCGCCCCGCCATAGACGGGGCGGACACCTGTTTTTATGGGCAGTTTTGGCGCATATGCGCCAAAATTGCCCGTCGCCGATGTTTTTCGCTCGTTTTGTTGGGTTGGTATGCAGCTAAGGAGATCGCCACAGTTTACCGGGGTGTTACCAAAATGGGCAAGGTAAGAGCTATCTTACTTTTTGCCTCTCTGGCGCGGGGCTGGCTGGAAGTTTCGCAAAAACTCATTATACTGTGCCATTCAGATCAGGCAGGCGCTCTGCAAAGCGCCGCATGTTTTCAGATTGTATTGCGAGAAGGAGTTTGCTTTGACAAAAATACGTACTTTATCTAAATTGCTCTTACCTCTGCTGCTGTTGGTGGGGCTGCTGGCAGCGGCTTGCGGCCCGGCGCCGGAGCCAACAGAGACGGCGGCGGAAGACGGCAGCGCCACGGACGCCAGCGCCAGCGAGGAATCCGCCGCCGAGCCTACCCGCGCCCCGGCGGGGGAGTTGATCACCACAGCCAGTGGGCTGCAATATGAAATCTTGCAGGCTGGCGATGGGCCGGCGCTGCAAAAAGGGCAGATTGCCGAGGTGCATTACGTGGGTATGCTCGAAGATGGCACTGTCTTTGACAGTTCGCGCGAACGGGGTGAAACGTACATGTTTGCCGTTGGCGGCGGCGGCACTATTCCCGGTTGGGAAGAAGGCATCAGCCTGCTGCACGTGGGCGACCAGGCGCGGTTGATTTTGCCGCCGGCATTGGCTTATGGCGAAACAGGCGCGGGCGGCGTGATTCCGCCCAACGCTACGCTGACGTTTGAGGTGGAAATCATGTCGGTACGCGAAGGCGCGCCGGCTGCGCCGGCCACTGTTAACGAGGCCGATTACACCACAACGGACAGCGGTCTGAAATATTATGACTTCGTGGTGGGCGATGGGGCAACGCCGGCAGCCGGGCAAATCGTGGTTGTCCATTACAGCGGCTGGCTGGAAGATGGGACGTTGTTCGACAGCTCGCTCAATCGCGGGCAACCGTTCCAATTCCCCCTGGGGCAGGGGGCGGTTATTCCTGGTTGGGATGAAGGTCTGGCTACCATGCAGGTCGGCGGCAAACGACAGTTGGTGCTGCCGCCGGAATTGGGCTACGGCGAAAACAGCGTGGGGCAAATTCCGCCCAATTCCACGTTGATCTTTGAAGTGGAACTGCTGGACGTGTTGGAGTAATTGCCGCGACAAGGGCGCCGCGCTTTTGTTGTGGATTAAATTTCGGTCGAGTGTAAGGGCAGGTTTGAAACCTGCCCTCCTTTTTCTTATGACGCGCTATCAGATTCCGGCAGCGGAGACGCGGGTGGAGATGCGGGTGCTGAACTCCCGTTTTATTGCCACGATTACACCCGTGTTTTCGGTGGAGGAGGCAAAGGGGTTTGTGGCGCGGGTGCGGGGGGAGTTTGGGGATGCGTCGCATAACGTGCCGGCATTTCTCGTCGGTCACGGAAACAGCGTTATCGCCCATTGCAGCGACGATGGCGAACCCTCTGGCACAGCCGGGCGACCGGCGCTGGCGGTGCTGCAAGGCAGCGGGTTGGGGGACGTGGCGGTGGTCGTCACGCGCTACTTTGGCGGCGCCAAGTTAGGCACAGGCGGGCTGGTGCGCGCCTATGGGGACGCCGTGCGCGCGGCGCTGGCTGCCGTCCCCCGCGCCGAACGCATCCCCACCCACACCGTCATGCTGGCCGTGCCCTATGCCTTTCTGGAGCGGGCGCGACTGCTGATTGCCGCCCACCAGGGGCATATCCGCGACGAAGATTTCGCCGCCGACGTGACCCTCACCGCCCGCTTTGCCATCCCCCATTTTCCCGATTTTCAGGCAGCGCTGCAAGAAGCCACGCATGGCGCGTTGTCCGCCGAGATTGTGGAGACAGCAGATGTGATTATGCCTGTGGCCTGACCAGGGCGTCGCGCAGGATTTCGGCGGGGTGGTAGGCGCGGCGGCCCGTGGCGTGGGCGATTTGGTGGCGGCAGCTACTCCCGGCTGCGGCTACAATCACGTCCTCGCCAGCGGCGCGAACTGCCGGCATCAACCGCCGCTCCCCCATAGCCAACGACCAATGCAGATGCTCCGCTTCATACCCAAATGACCCGGCCATGCCGCAACAGCCCGAATCCACCTCGCTGACCTGGTAGCCCACCGGCAGGCTCAATGTCTGCCGCGATGGTTCTGTGCCCACCAGAGACTTTTGATGGCAGTGCCCATGCAGCAGCACCTGCCGCGCCTCAGGAGTGAAGTTCAGGCGCAGTTGCCCCGCCGCCGCCAACCGCGCCACAAACTCTTCCAACAGCACTGCCTGCGCCGCCACCTGCTTCACCCGATGATCGTGGGGCAGCAGCGCCAGATATTCATCCCGCAGCGTCAGCAGGCAGCTCGGCTCCAACCCCACAATGGGAATCCCCTGCAAGGCAAAGGGGGCCAGCCGGTTTATCGTGTCCTGGGCGGCAGCCCGCGCCGCGTCCGCCAACCCGTTAGAAATCATGGGGCGACCGCAGCATTTGTGCCCAGGCAGAATGACGGCAAAGCCGGCCGCTTCCAGTAGTTCCACGGCGGCAATAGCTACGTGCGGATCGTTGTAGGTGTTAAAGGTGTCGTTAAACAACACAACCTGGGGGCGGGCGGCAGCGTCAGTCTGGGGCCGGCGGCGGAACCAGTGGGTGAAAGGTTGGCGGGCAAATGCCGGCAGTTCCCGCTGTTGGCTGACGCCCAGCGACCGTTCCAGCAGCGCCCGCAGCGGCTTAAAACGGAGCGCGGCATTGGCCAGGGGAGCGCGCCAGCCGCTGCTGAGGCGGCTGATAGCGGCAATGTGGCCAAACAGGCGGCTGCGCAGCGGCGTTCCATGCGCGTCATGGTAGTGCGCCAGGAATTCAAACTTGATTTTGGCCATGTCCACCGAAGAGGGGCACTCTGCCTTGCACGCCTTGCAGCCCACGCACAGTTCCATCACCTGGTACATGCGCTCGCTGGTCAATTCGGCGGCGGGCAGCCGCCCGGAGAGCGCCGCGCGCAGGGCATTGGCCCGCCCGCGCGTGCTGTGCTCCTCTTCGCGCGTTACCTGGAAGCTGGGGCACATGGTGTCGGCAGTGCGCTGCCGGCAGACGCCTGCCCCATTGCACATTTCCACAGCGCGATGGAAGCCGCCATCGCTGCTAAAATCAATATGCGCCTGTATAGGAATGACGTTGTAGTTAGCGCCGTAGCGCAGGTTTTGCGTCATGGGCACGGCGTCTACCACGTTACCAGGGTTGAAGATATGGTGCGGGTCAAATGCCTGCTTTACCTGGCGAAATAGCGCGTACAGATCGGGACCAAAGAAGCGTTCGTTGAGCCAACTGCGGGCGCGTCCGTCGCCATGTTCGCTGGAAAATGCGCCGCCATATTCGCCCAACAACTCCACGGAGAATTGGGTAATCAAGGGCAGTTTGTCCACCTCGCTGGCAAGTTTGGCGTTGATCAGGGGGCGCACATGCAGGCAGCCGGCGCTGGCGTGGGCGTAATAAGCCACGTCTGTGCCCAGGTCGTGGCAAAATTGCTCAATGCGCAGGACGTAGTCAGCCAGATATTGCACGGGCACAGCCGCGTCTTCGATGAATGGGATGGGTTTGTAATCCCCTTTGATGCTCATCAGCAGCCCCAGGCCGACTTTGCGCACTTTCCAGACGTTTGCCTGAAGTTGGGGGGTGAATGCCGGCATAATCTCCCCACAAGCCACCCCCTGCCCTTGCATATGCCGGCGTAGTCCGTCTACTTTGCTCTGCAGTTCCGCCTGGCTTTCCCCATAGAACTCGGTAATCAAGATACAGTTCGGCTCCCCGCGCAAGAAGGTCGCCAGCAGGCGGGCATATTCGGGCACCTCGCGGCACAGCGTCAGCCCCAAATGGTCAATCAACTCAATCGCCGACGGGCCTACCTCCAGCATCGTGGGAACCGCTTCCAGCGCTTCGCGCAGGCTGGCAAACGGCACAATCGCCAGCGCCGTCATAGCGGGGCGGGGCACCAGATTGAGCTTGATCTCTGTCATGGTCGCCAGCGTGCCTTCTGCGCCGCACACCAGCTTTGCCAGGTTAAATCGTCTGTCCTGGGGCCAGAGGAAGTTGGGCCCCTCCACAAACCGGTCTAGATTATAGCCGCCGCAGCGCCGCCAATGGCGCGGCGTGCCGGCGCGGATCACATCCGCCCGCTCGCGGCGGATGGCAGCCACCTGGCGGTAGATTTCGCCTTCCAACCCTGGCCGAAGCTGGTATTGGTACAACGCATCCTCGTCTACAGGACCTAACGTGGTCGTTGAACCGTCGCTCAAAATTACGTTCATCTCCAGCACGTGATCTGCCGTCATGCCATATAGGATAGAGTGGCTGCCAGTGGAGTTGTTGCTGACGATGCCGCCCAGACAGGCGCGGTTGCTGCTGGCGGGGTCGGGCCCAAACTGGAGACCATACGGTTTTAACTCCAGATTTAGCTGATCCAGCACAATCCCTGGCTGTACCCGCACCCACTGCTCCGCCTGGTTAATTTCCAACACCTGGTCCAGGTGGCGGCTCATATCCATCACCAGCGCCTCGTTGGTCGCCTGACCCGCCAGGCTGCTGCCGCCCGCGCGCGGCAGCAGCGGCACGCCATACTGCGCCGCCAGTTCCACGGCGGCGTGCACGTCTTCCACCGTGCGCGGGATCAGCACGCCGTAAGGCATCACCTGAAAAATGCTGGCGTCGGTGCTGTAGAGAATGCGGCTGTACTGGTCTGTGCGCAGGTCGCCGCTGACCCGCTTTTGCAGCGCAGCCATGAAGTCAGGCACAGCCGTTGGCGAAAGGGAAGCAAAGCGCGTCATAGCAGCCTCATAGTGGGGAGCAGGTTTGAATACGAGCTACGCGAAACTCAGGCAGAGCCGGCGTTATGCAACGGCAGAGAGTACAAAAATCTCAAAGATTTTTGTACTCTCATAACAGGTGGTAGTCTCAGCGACCAAACAGGGCAATCAGACCATCCGCCAGGTCGTCACGCCAGGCGTAGTAATTATGACCGCCAACATATTCCTGGTAGGCGACGTTGTACCCCTTTTCTTGCAACAAGGGGGCCATGCGGCGATTGGTGTCAATGAGAAAGTCATAGCTGCCGCAGTCCATCCAGATTTTGAGGGAACGGGCCACGCCTTGCTGTACCAGGTGGTAGACGATCATGTCGTAGTCGGACATGGTGAAAGCGCCGGACTGGCTGAGGACGTGACCAAAGATGTGCGGGTTGCGCAGCCCCAGATAGAGGGACATGAGGCCGCCCATGGAAGCGCCCAAAACAGCCCAGGCGCCAGGGTGGTCGTCTACGTTGATCAGGTGGAGATGCTGCTCCGCCAGGGGGCGCAGGGACCAGCGGAAGAAGTTATAGGTGACGTCGGCGCAGCCGTATTCCACGCTGCGCGCGTCCCGCCCGTTTTGGGGCAGCGCCAGGGCGATGGGGCGGATGCGGTTTTGGGCGATGAGGTTGTCTACGATTGCCGGCATTTTGCCCTGATTGACATAATCATACCCATCCAGCACCAACAGTAACGGCGCTGGCTCATCTGTCGGCGGCTGGTACAGCATGACGGCGCGTTCTTTGCCGGCAGCCTGGCCAAAAGTCTGCACCTTGTGCCGCGTAACTGTGCCGCGGGCGATGCCTTTGGCGCGCTTGATCAGCGGCGTGGGATGGGCTTCGGGCATGTAAAAGTAATTGTTGAACGCGCCGACGCCGTTGGATTTGGCGCGAGGATTGAGCGGATCGAGGGCGCGAAATTCATTCCAATCTACGTCTGGGGCCGGATTCACGGCATAGGCGTACTCAATGAAGGCGTTCCGTGGAATCGCCAGGGTGGTCGCCCACACGCCTGGTTCGACCTGCTGCATGGGGGGAGATTGCCCCACGTCCCACCAGCCGGTGATGTCGTTCATCAGCGCGGGGGCGGTTTCGCCTTCCCAGACAAAAGTTACTTCTTCCCCATCAATCAGGGGAGTTCCTTCACGTTTGGCTCGTTCTAGCAATGTGTTCATAAGTTCCCTAGGCGATGTGAGAGGCGTTCGCTATTCGCAAGGCGCACCACGAAGGATGAAAATTTGTAGCGCAAACTGTTAGTTTGCGCGGCTCGTTGTAGCCCGATTTTCCAAAATCGGGCGGGCGATTTTGGAAAATCGCCCTACTATTTTCGAAGGAGACAACATGGGCCGCGGCGCACCATCATCAATGAAAATTT
>CAYQYJ010000143.1:0-8388 GCA_964421605.1 uncultured Ardenticatenaceae bacterium
TAGAAGGCGTCCAGGGAGGCTTCGTTGGCGTCCAGGGTGTAGGCGTCCTTCATGATGAACTCGCGCAGGCGAATGAGGCCGCCGCGAGGGCGGGGTTCGTCGCGGAACTTCTTGGAGATGTGGTAAATGAAGCGCGGCAGATCGCGGTAGCTTTCAATGTCGCGCAGGGTGATGTCGTTGACCACTTCTTCGTGGGTGGGAGAGAGCGCGTATTCCCGCCCGCCGCTGCCTTTTAGCTTCATGAGAACGTCCAGAGTGTGCCAGCGTCCGGTAGCTTGCCAGATGCCGGCAGGATGCAAATTCGGCATCCACATCTCCTGCCCCCCAATGGCGTCCATCTCTTCAGCCATAATGCGCCACAATTTGCGGATAACGCGATATCCCAAGGGCATATAGGTGTAGATGCCCGCCCCCAACGGGCGCACGAAATTTCCACGTAGCAGCAGTTGGTGGCTAATCATTTCAGCGTCAGCCGGAGCTTCACGCAGCGTCTTGCCAAAAGCGCGAGAGAAACGCATCCTATCTCCTGTTGGGGCGTATTGCATACGCGCCCAGACTAATACGCCCGGCCAAAGATAGCCACGCGATCAGCGGGTTTGCCTGTGTAAAAACAAACGCCGCCGCCGCCTGGCTGCGCCAGGGGGAAGCAGCGAATCGTCGCTTTTGTTTCTTCCTTCACTTGCAGCTCTTCCGCCGTGTTCCCACCCCACCAGACGCGGGCAAACCCTGTCTGGATGGCTTCTTTGAAGCTGTCGTAGTCGGTCACGTCGTGGGTATTGGCGTCGCGAAAGCGGGTGGCTTTGTCCAGCAGAGCGATGTGAATGTCGTCAAACAACGCCTTCAACCGCGCGGCTAAGCCATCCTGGGATACAAACTGTTTGCCCTCGCGCCCTGGAATGTCGCGGCGGGCCAGGGCTACCGAGTTTTGGGCCACGTCGCGCGGACCAATTTCAATGCGGGTGGGGACGCCGCGCAGTTCCCAATCGTTGAATTTGAAGCCTGGGGTCAGGTTGTCGCGGTCGTCTATTTTGCAGCGAATGCCGGCATCTCCCAACTCCCGCGCTATCCTCTCGACGGCTGCCATCACCTCGGCTCTCTCCCCTTCCTTCCGATAGATGGGCACGATCACCGTCTGGTATGGCGCCAACCGCGGCGGCAGCACCAACCCAATGTCATCCCCATGCGTCATCACAATCGCCCCCACAAATCGGGTGCTTAGCCCCCAGGACGTCGTCCAGCAGTGCTGCAAGGTGTTTTGCGCATCCAGATATTGAATGTCAAACGCCCGCGCAAAATTCTGCCCCAGGTTGTGCGACGTACCCGACTGTAACGCCTTCCCATCCCCCATCATGGCCTCAATCGTATAGGTACGGTCTGCGCCCGCAAACCGCTCTGACTCCGACTTCTCGCCAGGGATAACGGGAATAGCCGCCGCATTGACGGCAAAATCAGTATACACGTCCAGCATCAGGCGGGTGCGCTCTTCCGCTTCGGCGGCGGTGGCATGGGCTGTGTGCCCTTCCTGCCAGTAAAACTCCAGCGTGCGCAAGAACAGCTTGGTGCGTAGTTCCCAGCGCACGACGCTGTTCCACAGGTTGATCAACACGGGTAGGTCGCGGTAACTTTGAATCCAGTTGGCATAGGCATGCCCAATGATCGTTTCCGACGTGGGGCGCACCACCAACGGCTCCGCCAGTTCCTGCCCACCCCCATGCGTCACCACCGCCAGCTCCGGGGCAAAGCCTTCCACGTGCTTCGACTCTTTTTCCAGAAAGCTCATGGGGATAAAAAGAGGAAAACCCGCGTTCTGCACGCCCGTTTTCTTAAAACGGCTGTCCAGCGCCTGCTGCATATTTTCCCACAAAGCCCAGCCATACGGTTTGACAATCATCGTGCCGCGCACAGGCCCATAATCAGCCATGTCCGCTTTTAACACCAGGCTGTTATACCATTCATTAAAATCTTCACTACGAGAGACAAGTTTATCTTTTTCGGCCATGTTGTTCCATTTTTGGGTTCTTCCAGGTTCAGTGGGGTGATTGGCGCTCTCCCCCTGCCAAACATCGAAAAAGTATAACAGTCTCCAAAAAGCGCGTCAATTATCCCCCCGGGCGCGCATGGAGCGCTCCCAGAGCGCAGGAAAATGGATCTTTCTGAAAACTGCCTGAGAGGAAACCTTAAAAAATTCGCTTTACTCTGGAAAATATTGCTTTCCAGAGTAAATTACTCTAAGATAAGCGCGACTTTGTAAACTGGCATCGGTAAGCAAGCTCTGGTTACGCATCGGTGCTTTGAAATCACTCCCGTGTGAATCGCCTACCCTCTTAATTGCCTTTCGTCACACGGGGAAATCTACATAAGGAAGGTAACAAAAATGGCTTACTCTTTCACGAATTCCAAAGGCAATACCTACATCCTGCATGGTCGTGAAACCACCCTGAAGAATGGCTCAAAGCAAACCATCTACTTCTTTGCCAAAGAAGCCAAAGAAGGCGCGCTGGATGCCGTGCCCAATGGGTACATGGTATCGGAAAGCAAGAACGGTCTGCCCGTCCTGAAGAAGAAGTCCTGAGACAGGCGCTTGTAACGATTGAAAAAGGCCCCGCTTACCCTGGTGAGCGGGGTTTTTTATTTATGGCTGACGGGACAGGCGGTGCCATTGGGGCACGCCAATGGGGGTGAGCACATACCCCTGAATCTCAGGCTTGACTAACACGGCAGCCAGGGAATGGGCCACAAAGATAGCCGGAGCCGCAGCCACAATCTGTTGTTCAGCCTGCGCGTAAAGCGCCAGACGGGCCGTACTGTCGGGCTGGCTGCGCGCCTGTTCTAACAAGGCGTCTACAGCCTCATCCGCAAAACGCCCCACATTTTGGGCTGAACCGCTGTGGAAGAGTATGTCCAGAAAGTTTTCGGGATCGGGGTAATCGGCGCACCAGCCGTAGGTGTAGAGATTGCCGGCATTTTCAGCCAACGCGCTCATATAAATAACCGGGTCCACCAACCGGGGCGTGACCTCGACTCCCAGATTTTCGCGCCAGCGGGTAATCAACGCCGTCACCAGCGGGCCCACGTCTTCATACCCGCCCGTGGCAAAGGTGATAGGCGGCCATTCGCGCCCATCCCCATAGCCGGCTGCCGCCAACAACTGCCGCGCCTGCGCCACGTCATAGGGAATACCCGCCAGGTGTTGGTAGCCGGGCATACCTGGGGGCAGGGGCCCAAATGCCGGCAAAGCCTCCTCGCCATACAACGTCCGCGCCAACTGCGCCCGATCCACCGCCATCACAAATGCCCGTCGCACCCGCGCATCGTCAAAAGGGGGCTGGCTGGTATCAAAACCCACATACTGCGTGCAATAATCCACGCCCGTGACCAGGTCGGCGGACAGCGGATCATTCGGGTCGCGCACCCGATCCAACGTACTCCCGCCCACGCCTACCATATCAATCTCCCCCGTCTCATATAACGACAGCGGAATGCCCGCGCCCATCAAAATGACCACATGCGCCAGCGCGGGCGGCGTCTGGTAATACTGCTCATTCCGCTCCAGCACAATCAACTCATCATCCTGCCACGTGCGCAGCCGGAAAGGCCCCGTGCCATTAGCCTGATGCTCCCAATCTGGCTGCTCTACATTGTGCTGGTCCACCACAAAAGCCACAGGCATCGTCAACTTCGCCAGAAAATACACTTTGGGCGCGTCAATCTGGAGTTGCAGCGTGTACGCATCAAGCTGGCGCAGCCCACTGATGCGCTCCGCGTCGCCCGCCAATTTAGCCGCCACGCCCACAATATCCCCCAAATACGTCGCAGCCATCTCTGCATCCAGCGCGGGATCCGTTGCCCGCTCCCAAGAGTAGATCACGTCTGCCGCCGTCACTGCGCGACCATCGTGAAATACGGCGTTGCGGCGCAAATAAAAGGTGTAGACCGTACCATCTTCGCTGACCTGCCAGCCTGCAGCCAGATCAGGTTGTACCTGCATCTGCGGGTCAAACTGCACCAAACCACTGAACACGTGCCCCACCACCCCATCCGGGCCGGACAACGCCTGCGCCGGGTCCAGCGTTTGCGGCTGCCCGCCCGCCAGAAAAAGCGCCTCATCCCGCTGCACGCCGTAAGCCGCCGCCGGATTGCGGCTGCCCAATCCGGTAACCAACTGGCAGCCCAACCCCAACAGCGCCGCTGCCGGCAGCAACCAACTCCAAAACTTTCCTCTCAGCTTCATTTTCTTACCTGCTTATAACCGTTTTTCTGCCGCAGCCGCTGCTTGAAAGCGGCGGCTTTTGGTATTCTACCGCCAGTGCGGATACAATCAACCTGAAGAATCTATGCAGAAGTTGCCCTGCGCCGCATTGACGATGTGTGAAAAATGCCGGCAGCCAGCAACCCTCATTATCAACTCTGCAGCGCAATTTTCCCAATGGGACGGACAAACTAACCTTATGTCCTCAATCTGGTCAGCGCCAGGAGCATTGACCGAGCCTTGACTACTGACCACAATCTATAAAAGGAGACCTCTGGATGGACACCAATCTTGATTTTGACTACACCTTCCAATTAGAAATGGCTGACGGCAGCGTTCTGGAAGGCGGCAGCACGATTGAGCTGGAAGTAGAAACAGAAGAGGATGCGGAACTCGATCCTTTTGACGCTTACATGATCGCTTTTGAGACGGTGTTAGAGCAATTGTACGAAAATGAGGACGAAGATTTCGACCTGGATACCATGCCTAATCTGACGATCAGCATTGAAAACCTTAAGCTGAGCTAACGCCCGCAGCCGATTGTATGGCTACACCCAGAAGGTCAACTTCTGCCAGGAGTTGACCTTCTCCCCCAAAAAGAGGCGCGCCGACTGAAAACGGTCAGCGCGCCTTTTTGTTTAGGGAATAGAGACCAATCCCCACAGCCGTTTCCAGTCAATTCTTGTAGAAAAGTTGCCTCATGCGGGTCTTTTCGATTAAAATGTATTTTGTTCTCCCTGGTACTACCCAATAACAGGCAGCCATATCTTGCGAGGTGCTTATGCCCAACTTCTGCCAGGATATTTCGCAATCTACCCATTTACGCGCACAGCTAAAACAACTGGAGCAGGAATGGAATGCGCCTGAGAGCTCCAGAATCGTCACCGAGTCCTTTCTGACGCGATTGGCGCAGCTTTCGCATTATAGTATGCTCAGCCAGGACAGCGTGCAGTTGTCTGCTCCCGCTTGTGGACTGTTACTAGCAGATATTGACGGAGATGGTCAGGTAGAATTGATTGCCGCCTGTCAAGATGGCAAAGTACATACTTTTTCCTGGCGGGAAAATGCCGGCAGCCTGACCCAGCATCTGCCCCCTTTACAGCTTTCTACCGACCTACGCCCCCTGATCGGCCTGCAAACCCAATCCCTCTCATTTGAAAACGTGCAGACAGTTCAACTGTTCACCCGCGCCCAACAAAAAGACATTCGCTACGAAATCTATTACGCGCCAGACGGTAATCTCGGCCAGCAACAGCGCAGCTACCCTTTGGGCGACGCCCTTACCCTGGCTTTAGGACAATCCTTTGGCTCACCAACTCCTGGCGGCCTACGTAACGCGCGCCTGCTGGTAGACCAGACCGGACAGGGATGGCTGGAAACGGTTTCGCTGCTTGAGCAAAAGGCCAGCCTCCCCTTCCACAGCCACCCCCTGGGGTTGGTGCACACGGCGAATCGCGTCTGGCTGGCAGATAGCTGCGAGATTATTCGCGCCTGGCAGTGGACTGGGGACCAATTGCAGAATCTGGCTGGCTGGCCCACCACCGGTCTCCCTACCGATGGCGCAGTTACAGCCCTATCGCTTTGGAGAACGGGAGACGCTTCCTGGCTGCTGCTGGCGGCGACCAATGAACGATGGCTCATCGCCTATGCAGAAACAGGCGCGGAACTCATTCGTATTCGCTGCCCCTACGTGATCACAGCTATCGTCGCCCAGGAAATGGAAGGCGCCCTTTTTCTAGGCTTTGATAATGCTACCCTGACGCGCGTTCAGGTGAATGATGTACCTTTTGTCTCCTCCGGACTGCCTGCGCTCCCAGAGGCCGTAGGATATCTACCCACAGCAGCACAAGACGCTCTCCTGGCTCAATGGCTGGCAGAGGAAGAGATAGGCTATACAGAAGCGGCCATCATGGTGGCTCTGGCGCGTATTCCCGCAGGCAACTATCCAGCCTTAGAGCAAACGCTGCAACAACTAATCCCCACAGAACCAGACGCCCTGTCGTCTACAGCCCAAATCAACATTTTGACCGTCTTAGAACAGGCAGCCTTGCAAGTTGATGACGTTGCCTCCCCGCTGATCACATTTAGCCTGCACCTGGCGCGGCGCTGGCAGCCCTACATCTCGCTGCGCCTGAGCCGTCGGGTTGATTTGCTGACAGCCCGCCTGGCGGCCCGCTTCCGTGCTGACGTTATTGTCAATCCAGATTACCAGGCGCTGCAAAAGTCACGTTACATGACTGACCTGGAATTGGCGCGGCATTATGCAGAGACGAGCCAGGATAACGACCCTGTTGTTGCCAGCCGCCATCTGGAAGCGGCTCTGGCCTTATACGCGCGCATGTTGGTAGAACGCCGCCAAATAATCTGGCGCTTTGCCACCAACAAGACAATTCGCGCCGTGCAGCCGCTCAAAGGAATGCCCCATATTATCCTGACCACGCGATCGGGCAGGGTTTACCAGATTGACTTAAACCAGCGCATCCTGGTAGATGACGACTTCCTGGAGAAGGACATTGTACCGCGCGCTCTGGCTATGGAACGTCTCTTTAAGGATGACGAATACGCCATCGCCATCGCTACAACCAGCGGCGACCTGTATATCAGTTCCAGCATGGACGGTCGCCTGGTAGCCAATTTGCGGAAGGAATTGACAGTCTCCCATGAAATCAACGACCTGGCTATTGTGCCACGCAAATGGGTGACCCATCCTCGTCTAGTTATCTGTCACGGTGGGCGACTGGTTCCTTATGAGTCAAGGGACAACGTATGGCAGCCGCTCATAGCCATAACGCTGGCAGCCGACCAGATCTATTGCCTGGCTGTGCAGTCGTTGGTAAAAGGAGAACCGCCAGTCATGCTGGCGGGAGGTTCAAAGTCTGATGGGCGCGGTGTGTTGTATTTGCTGGACCTGGACGGTAATGAGATAGCCTGTCTTGATTTTGATGGCACAGTCATTGACGTGCGCGCGACGCGGCACAACGACGAAGAAAGCGCCATCGTGGTCGCCAGCAACGACGGCTTTGTTTACCTGCTGCGCAAAGATGGAATGCGTTACTGGCGCTTTCAGGCGGGATCGGCGGCTCATGGTCTGCACAACTGTGATGTGGACAACGATGGCGCGGAAGAAATTATTGTAGGCGGCGAGCGTGCGGAACACGGTGTGTATATATTGGATCGACAGGGCGCCGTCAAATGGCATTTGCCTGCCAGCGCGCCAGTCACGCATGTGTCCTCTTTGGTAGACAACGATGGACGCCCGCTGCTGTTAAAAGTCAACCTGGACCATACGCTGCAAGTACAACAACTGATCCCCCCTGGCAGCCAGCAAGAGAAAGACATCCGCAAACAGGCCAGGGCATGCCTGGAAATAGCGGCTACACACCAACAGACGACGCCGCCAGGCATGATAACGTCCTGGCTAAGCCAATCAGACAACCCTTATCTGCGCGCATTGGCTTGCCAGATGCTGCTGGAGTCGGATTGGGTGACCGCCGAACAGGCTGTAGATTCTCTGCTGGCGCTGCCCATGCACGCCCAAGAAAACCTGGTCAAACGCGCCTATGCCCGCGCTTTGGTGCAGTTAGCGGCAGACAACCGCCTGTCCATGGCCAAAGCCCAACAGATCGGGCAGCATCTGGCTACTATGCTGCAAAGCGATCCACCGCCGCACACTATTGGGGTGGCTGCGCTGCGCCAGTTCATGATTTCGCCGCAGCCTCCAGTGGATAGACTGGCGATGTGGCAACCCGTCTTGCAGCAAGCGACCAGACTGCCTGATGCTGAAGCCCGGCGTACTGTTTTGTATGCGCTGCGCCAGATAGCCCATTATGAGGCAGAAAGCAGCTCGCTGCCTGCGCCCATCTGGGAAATCCTGTATGATTTGTTAACGCGACAACCAGACGAGAAAGAGATTCTGGCAGAGGGAGCCGCTAACTTCTTGCGTGACATCGCTCCTGGAGTTGTCGAACTGTGGGTGTTGGGTCACAGGGCATTGGTTGAGCTAGGTGACCAGGTGGGCGCTGCCATTTTGAAACTCTTGGGGCAGCAGTCGCTGCCAATCATTGACAGCAAGCCATTAGCCGATGCCTTTTGCCATCTGGCGCAGCTACAGCTATCCCAGACGCTGTCTGAGACGCGCC
>CAYQYJ010000144.1:0-2010 GCA_964421605.1 uncultured Ardenticatenaceae bacterium
TCAGCAATTTCGGCGGCTTCGGTGTAAATCGTTTCCATCAACTGTTCGTGAAACGTGTGGCCGATTTGCCAGCGCCATTGCTCCGCTGTTGTCAAAATATCGTTTGGGTTAATGGTGGACGCCTGGTTCATGGCACAACCTCCAACGGGATCGACAAATTAGAGCTAGCGGTCTGCGAAGCATGGGGAGTCAGGTCGCCTAGTTCACCGCGGCGTACGGCTTCCGCGATGCGCTCGTCCCCATCTAACAGGCGCAAAGCGACCCAACGCGCATTGGGCAAATCAGGAAAGACAGACTGTATCTTGGTCACCAACTCCTCCACCGCCCGCTTAAGCTGTGGCGGCTGCCGCTGCAAACGGCGCGGACGGCAAACAGTCTGCCCAGAAGCGACTTCGTTAATCATTTGCAGCAGCAGCGGCAGCCCTTCCCCCTGGCGCGCCGCTGTGGGGACGACAGGCACGCCCAGGTCGCGCGCCAGGGTACGCTCATCCACTTGCATCCGGTGACGGCGGACTTCGTCCATCAGGTTGAGGCAAACCACCGCCCGATCCGTGATCTCTAAGACTTGCAACACCAGGTTCAGGTTACGCTCCAGGCGGGTGGCGTCTACAACAATGACAGTCACGTCTGGCTGTCCGAATAAAATGAAATCGCGCGCCACTTCTTCGTCCAGGCTGGTAGAAAGCAGCGAGTAGGTTCCGGGCAGGTCTACGAGTTTGTACCGTTTGCCGGCATATAAAAATCCCCCTTCGGCGCGGGTGACGGTTTTGCCGGGCCAGTTGCCCGTGTGCTGCCGCAAACCGGTCAGGGCGTTGAAGACCGTGCTCTTACCCGTGTTGGGGTTCCCTGCCAGAGCTACCACATAATCCCATTCATCCATGTTCACCCCCAACTTGCGCAGGTTGGCGGTATGGTGTACGGGGCAGGTGGCGCAGGCATCTGTGACAGGTGGCGTATAGGTCTGGTTCATCTAGTTCTCCTGCGAAAGCGTGGTTGGTAGCGCGTGGTTAGTAGGCAGAAGCAGGTTCGGCGCGAGCGATGCGGATACGGTCCGCCTGCTCGCGGCGCAGGGCGATCAGTGTGTCACGAATGCGGTAGGCGGTGGGATCGCCGCTGGGGCTGCGCATTTCGGCGTGGATAGCCGCGCCAGGCAGGATGCCCAGGTCCATGAAGCGGCGGCGTTCGTTGCCGCGACAGGCAGGCGTCAGACCCAATACCACGCCACTCTCCCCTGGCTGCAAATTAGACAGGCGTTCGCCAGCCACCCCATCTATAGCGGATGGTTGGGGCAGCGGTCGTACAGAGATGTTGGCGGCTACAATGGGGGCCAACAGATGTTCGTCGCCATCACACCAGAAACGCACCCGCTGTGGCGTAGATTCCAGGAGGCGCACCTCCATGCCTGGGTGGATATCTTCAGCCACAAGCTGTGCATAAACAGTTTCCGGTTCGTCCTCCAGGTGCACAATACGGGCGGGCATTTCCACGTCTAACGTCGTCAGCGGGACACCCCCATGCGGCGTCAGCGCGCCGCTGGCTGTGGGGATGGGATCGCCGTGGGGGTCATGCGTCGGGTTGCCCAATTGCAGCGCCAGAGCGTCCGCCTCTGCTGGCGACAAGTAATGCTCTTGCCGTTCTGCGCGGTCGTGCCATTCCAGCTCCGCGAAGCCAGTCTCTTCTGCCAAATACCGCTCATACAGGCGGTGGGCGCGAATAATATGCAGCGCATAGGACTGACCGCGCGGCGTCAAACGCAGCGTCTCTCCATCCATGGTCACCAGTTGGTGCGACACCATTTCCCCCAGCAGGCTGGCAACATCGTCAGCGTTTAGGCGCAACGCGCCCGCCAGGCTGTCCAGCGTGGCAAAGCGGTGGTGCTGCTGGTGGCGGTAAATATGTTTCAGGGCATCTTCATGCTGCACGCGGGTGGTGAGGCGGCGCATTTGCTGCCAGCGCCAGAACTGCCCCCTTTGCGGCCAGAACAGCCAGGCAGCAATGCCGGCAATCACC
>CAYQYJ010000144.1:2110-8368 GCA_964421605.1 uncultured Ardenticatenaceae bacterium
TCCTCCAGGCGATTAGTCGTAGCCCAACACAGCCACGACGGTCCGGACAGCTTCGGCAGAATAATCCAGCATAGCCCGTTCTTTTTCGTTCAGGTCCATATCCAGGATGCGCTCCACGCCTTTTCGCCCCAAGACGGTGGGCAGACCAATGAACAAATCCTGGTAACCATATTCCCCTTGCGTGTACACAGCGGACGGGATAACGCGCTTCTTGTCCTTCAGGATAGACTCCACCATGATGGCTGTGCCGGCAGCGGGCGCGTAGTAGCCGCTGTACCCCAGCAAGCCGACAATCTCGCCGCCACCTTTAGCCGTGCGATCAATGATGGCGTCCAGTTTTTCCTGGGAAATCAGTTCGGTGACGGGAATGCCGGCAACGGACGTATGTCGCGGCAGAGGTACCATCGTATCCCCATGCCCGCCCAGCACAATGCCATGCACATCTTCGACGCTCACCCCCAGTTCCATGGCGATAAACGTCTTATAGCGAGCCGTATCCAACGCCCCGGCCTGACCGATAATGCGCTCTCGAGGGAAGCCCGTGACGTGCTTGACTACGTGACACATGGCGTCCAGGGGATTGGTGACAATGATCACGATACTCTCAGGGGCATACTTCTTAATGTTTTCCGACACCTGCGACATGACGTCCTGGTTAATCTTGACCAGTTCATCCCGGCTGGGGAACTTGCCCGTCACCGGATCCTTCTTGCGTGGCACGCCCGCCGTGACCACTACAATATCCGCCCCTTCAATGATGCTGACATCATTGCTGCCCGTAATGCGGGAGTCAAAGCCAATAGCTGGCCCCGCTTCATACAGGTCGAGCGCTTTGCCGGCAGCTGTCTGCCCAAAAATGTCAAACATGACGATGTCGCCGATTTCCTTATTTGCCAGCCAGTGCCCTGTGGTTGCCCCCACATTGCCTGCGCCATAGAGTGCGATTTTGTTACGCATGAGTGTAATCCTCCAGAATACAAAGTCATAGAACGCAATGCGCCAGCGGCGCATCGCGCTCCTCATCTTACCGTATTAACGTACACGCGGCAGTTTGTCACGACGGCTCCCACCAACGGCTCAATCTTCCATGAAACGCTGATCCAGTTCTTCCATGATCTGGGCAGCTTCCACCAGTTTGTCTAACGGGTTCTGATCGCCCACAAAGTAGCGATAGTCTGCCGGCATCAAATCCAACGTCTGCACCAATTCGCTAAACCGTTCCTTCAACGAACGCTCACTGATGTTAAAAACTTCGGCGACGGTTTTCAGCTTGATCTGAACAAAGTTCACCTTAACGATGGTATAAGCCAGCGCCGCAGACCACAATTCAGGTTTCGTCACCCGCAGGGGCCGTCGTCCAATGGTGATCCGGTACTCCAACCACATCTGGATCGCCTTGCCCGTATACTGGATAGACAGCCCTAGCTGGCGCATCCCCTCAATCAAAGCGCTTTCCACCTCATCCAACGCTGACGAAAACAGCCTTTCATACCGGCTAGAGAGGGTCGGGTCCGTCTCCGTGCGCAGATACTCACCTAACGCCTGAATCGCTTCATGAAAATTGCTAGAACGGGCCAGGGCGCGCGCCAGATTCAGGTGGTATTCTGCGTTATCCGGCTCAGCCGCCGCCGCTTTCTTGAACGCGGCAACCGCCTTTTCCAACTCCCAATCCTGATAAGATTGTAATCCCGCCTGATTATATTTTTCACCCCTTGACATGCTGTTCCTCTTACCTCTCAGGCCCTATCATGGTTCGCCCGCGCCGCCAGACACACAGCCCACAACACAATCGCAGTTGGCTGCGCCAGCGCGGCGATAAACCTTACTATCAGGTTAGTGCAAATGTCTTCCGGCCGCATCCGCCTATGGGTGAACTGCTAAGGCGAAAGACCAGCGACCACTTTTTTTATGTATGCCTGGCCTGATGAGGCGTGGTTTCGGGCGCTTCCGCCAGTACAAACGACCGGGCAGGGATCACCTCGCCTCTTTCATAAGCCATCATGTGTTGGAAAGCCGTGATGGCCACTTCCAACATAGAGGAGTCTGGTTCACGAGTAGTCAAACGCTGCAAGGCCAGATTGGGTTTGGTAATGAATCGAATGAGGACATTATCTTGATGTTTGGCCGAGAAACGAATGAACTCATAAGCAATGCCGGCCACTACGGGCAGGAGCAGCAGGCGAGACGCCAGGCGCAGCGGCAAGCTGAGCGGCGGGAAAAAACTATACAACAAAATAGAAACAATCACCACCGTCAACAAGAAAGCCGTGCCGCAGCGGGGATGTTCCAGGGGAAAGCGGGCCACGGATTCCGGCGTCAGGGCTGCGTTCGCCTCGTAGGCATTGATCGTTTTATGCTCCGCCCCATGATACCCATACAGACGCCGCACGTCAGCCATCAAGCCAATTACCCAGATATAGCCCACCAGTATCAGCAAGCGAATAATCCCTTCAATGAAATTGCTGAGAATGCGGGAATCCTGTAAATGCAACCAGCCTTCAACGATGCTCGATAGGAAAACGGGCAGGAGAAAGAACAGCCCTATGGCAAAAACCAGCGATAAAGCTACCGTCCCCACTTCTGCCGCGCCATCGAAAGCTTTGCGGGTGGGGTCTTTCTTTTCCTCTTCAGGGAAAGCCACCTCCGCCGAAAACATGAGCGCCTTAATGCCTAGTCCCAGGGCGTCCCACAACAGCGTCAGCCCTCGCACAAATGGCATACGGGCCACTTTGCTGCCGTAAATGGCCTGGTTCAATGGCTCCACATGGGTCACGATTTCGCCCTGCGGATTGCGCGCGGATACGGCCAGGCCCTTAGAGCCGCGCATCATCACGCCTTCAATAACTGCCTGTCCACCGTAGTTGATTGTTTCTTGTGACATAGAGGGGATTGTACTGGCAGCATGGGAGCGAGTCAAGGCAGCAGCCGCTGCACGGTTGCTAAGATTTGTTCAATTTCCTGGGCATACTGGCGAAATGTGGCTGGCTCGCCACAAACCGCCAGCAGCAGGCTGTCGCTTTCCTGACGGAAGAACTGCTGCCGGCAGCGCACCCGCCCCCACGCCGCCGTCTCCATCTCCAACAAAAAGCTGGTATGCGTTTTGTCGTAATTGGGCATCTGGCGCGCGTCCACCAGATCCACGTCTGCCTGCTGCACGGCAGCGATTGCCTTCTCAGCCGTCAGTTGGCTGAGGGTGGAACTGCGAATAACCACCAGCGTCAACGGCGCAGACAGACTGACTTCCGCCGCCGGCGCCGCCGCCAGCAGGATAGCGGCGTCGGGATCCAACTGTCCCAACGGATAGGTCAACGCCAGCAGTTCCCCGCGCTGTGCCAACAGCGCCGCATATTGCCCCGCCTGCCGCGGATTGTCCTGATCCACCCATACCCAACTGGGCGGCATGTCCAACGTCAGGGTTTGTTGGTAAGTGGTGACGCGCTGCCAGCCCGGCGGCAATCGTCCCCCGGCGCTGACCTGGACCAGTGGTTGCTGCCCCAACAGCCGCAGCAAGATCAGGGCCAATCCCATCAGGAACACGGTGAACGCAGCATAGAGCGCGCCAGCAGGCACAGTGAACGCAGCAGCGGCTGTCACGGGTGAAGTCGAAGCAACTGCCGTGGTGGCTGCCACATCCTGCCAGCCGCACTGCCAGCAAGTCGTATCTTCAGAAAGCAAAGGTTGGTGGCAATTGGGGCAGCGTTTTTCCATAGTGACCTGTAAATTAGATTACATCCCGATTGTATCAAAGTTTGTTGTAACTGCGTGGCATTCCCCTATAATGATTATTATGTTCTCCTGATGGTCCGAGTGAAATCGGCAATTGACACATACGCAACTGACATTCCTCCTTTTATCTGTCCCCCCCCTTAAAAAAGCCCTGCCTTGCGCAGGGCTTTTTTTGTCGCGCCTGTTTGCCTGGAGTTCACCGGGTAGGAGTCCTCTGCGGCGGGGCGGACACCTATCGCCGATATTCCTCGCCCGTTTTGTCAGGTTGGTGTGCCGCTAAAGAGATCGCCGCCGTTGGCTGAGGCGCTACCGCAGAAGCTAACAGTACCAATTACCCATTTATGGTTGACGGACGCTTTGGTCACGAGTAGACTTGCGCACTACGCGGCGTAAAGCGCGTGACTTTGCGGCAAGTCGGGATTAGGGGCAAGTCAGGATTGATGTGGATACAGTATTTCTGGCAACCACTCGCCAACAGGTAAACGCTTATCGCCGTTGGGCTGCACAACTTGGCTGCGGCCTGGAATTATATGCTTTCTCGGAGCCGGAAGTGCTGGCGGGGGATTGGCGCGCCATTTTACAAGAGCACCAGCAGCTATTGGCTGGTTTTGGCGGCAGGTTGGGGCTTCATGGCGCTTTTTACGATATGGTCAGCGGCAGCCTGGATCCAGACATTGTGGCCCTCACTCGCAAGCGGTATCTACAAAACCTGCGCATTGCCGCCGAGCTAGGTGCTGATTCTGTAGTTTTTCATTTGAACTATATGGGTATGCTGGGGTTCCCCAACTACCGCCCCGGCTGGCACAAAAGGCAGGTCGCCTTCTGGGCCACGCTGGGTGAAACGGCTGGGAAGCAGGGCGTGCACGTGGTCATGGAAAACTTGTGGGAAGATGATCCAGGCATTATGACGGACGTGCTGGCGGAGATTGATAACCCGTATGTGTGCGCCTGCCTGGATGTGGCCCACGCCACGCTCTATTCTCAGGTTCCCCTCACCGCCTGGATTGAGCAGCTATCCCCCTGGTTGTATAGCTGCCACCTCAATAACCACGATGGTCGTCTGGATTGGCACTGGTCGCTAGACAAGGGGGTAATCAACTATTCGCAAGTGCTGGCTCTGTTTCGCCAGCTACCCCGCCCGCCGCTGCTAACTTTAGAGATGTCCAAACCAGAGCAGATCAGCGCCAGTCTGCCGCTGCTGTGCCTGCCTGGTATGAATCACCATGCCCCGCCCAACGTCTGAACCACGCCGCCTGGTAGGGGAGATGATGCCGGCATCCTTGTTCGTTCCCACGCCCCTCCCCCACCCCGGACTGACCTTCCGCCTGATGCAGCCAGCAGACATCGGCCCCCTGCACGCCGCCTGCTACGCCGATCGCCCCTTTCTTGCTTTCCTCGATGGCTGCCGCCGCGCCCTGACGGGCCTCAGCCAGGGACGCTGCTATCCCCTGGTGGCTGTCCAGGATGGCGAACTGGTGGGGCAGGCTCAACTGGTTATTTACCCCAGCGTCGCCGAAATCGCCAATCTGGCTGTGGCTCCAATCTGGCAAGGGCAGGGCATTGGCACAGCCCTGATTGCGGTTCTGACCCAGATTGCGCGTTACACGGGCCAATCCGTTTTAGAGATCGGCGCGCACGAATCTAACCAGCGCGCCCTGGCGCTTTACCAACGCCTCGGCTTTACGATTAGCCGCGAAATCAAGCTGTCGCCAAATGGCGATAAAGGCATCATTTTAGAGCGGTTTTTGTGGGAGCAGTCATGAGCATACGCAGCGACGATGTGAGTTATGTACAGCAGCAATATCAGGACGACCTGCCGCTGCGGGTGCGCATTCACACGCACGCCACCTATACGGTTCCTCAGGTGGATTTTACGGCCTGGGTTCTGAACAAGATTGACTGGCAGGGCACGGAAAGGGTCATTGACATTGGGGTAGGGGCGGGTGTGTATGTGGAGCCAGCGCGGGCCAGATGCCGGCATTACATCGCTGCTGATTTGTCCCTGGGTATGCTGCGCCGCCTACCCCAACCCAACCTGGATCGCCTCAACCTGGACGTGCAGCGCCTGCCTTTGCCAGACCGTACCTTTGACGTCGTGCTGGCAAACCATATGCTCTACCATGTCCCTGACCGCGACGCTGCCCTGGACCAGATTGCCCGCATTTTGCGCCCCGCCGGCTGCCTGCTGGCGGTCACCAACAGCATACAATCTATGGGCGAACTGACGCGGCTATCCCAGTCTGCCGCCCACAAACTGGGATTGATGGAAAAGATACCCGTGACGCAAAGCGCGGCGGATACGTTTGGCCTGGAAAATGGCACGCCGCTGCTGCTGCGTCACTTTGCCCATGTGGCTCGCTTCGATCTCCCCGCCGCTCTGGTTTTTCCCGAACCCCAACCTGTGATTGATTATCTGGCTACCACCCGCGAACGGTATGAGGCTTTGCTGCCTGCCGGCATCACCTGGACCGACGTGGTCGCCGTCCTGACCGACCTGCTGCGGCAACACATCGCCGAGCATGGCGTTTTTCG
>CAYQYJ010000145.1:0-7047 GCA_964421605.1 uncultured Ardenticatenaceae bacterium
CTGCGCCGCCTGGTGCGCGAAAAGTGCGACTTTATCTTGTGGCTGCCCATGCGCGGGCAGGTGGAGTCGCTCAACGCCGCTGTCTCTGGCTCCATTGCCCTCTACGCCGCCTGGCAGGCGCGCGGTTTTGGCTAAGTAACTATCCGTTAATAACTTGGCGGTTTTCGCTCGTAGTAACCGCTTTAGCGGTTCGGACGGCTAAAGTCGTCACTACGAACTTATTTGGAGAATTGGAGAAGTTGAACTTCTAACGGTCACTATCGCTGCCAGAGAGAAACGGTGAGGATGCGGAAGGTTTGTGGCTCCATGTCAATAGGCTGGAGTTGCGCCAGGCGGTAGCCGCCGCGGATCAGGTATCGGGCGTCGCGGGCCAGGGTGGCGACGTCGCCGCTGACGTAAATCAGGCGGGCGGGGGCTAATTGGAGTAGGGGTTGCAGGATAGATGCCGGCATCCCCTCATCCGGCGGATCCACCACCACCACGTCAGGCTGCAAGGACAACAACGGCAAAACCTCCTCAGCCGCGCCCGCATACACCGTTACATTGTCCGTGTCTGCCAGATTGACCGCCATATCCGCCACCGCGTCCTCGTTGGCTTCTACGGCGATCACCTCCGCCGCGGCAGCCGCCAGGAATGCCGTCAGCGTACCCACGCCGCTGTACAACTCCAACACCGTTTCCTGACCATGCAGATGCGCCAGCGCCAAAACCGTCTCCACCAGTTTCTCGGCAGCGGGGGGACTGGGGTAGAAAAAAGCGCCTGCGCTCACCCGAAAATCCCGCCCGCGCACCGCCTGCACCAGATAATTATCGCCAATCAAGTTCGCCGCCGCGCCATCCGGCAGCACCAGAGCCACCGATACGGGGAAATCCACGTCAATTTCTGGCGGTTCCACGTCTTCTATTTCCAGCGCCGCCAGCAGCGATGCATCATCCCCCACGCGCAGCGTCGCCTTACGTAGATTGGGCAAGGCAATGTCCACGTCCTGCAAAAGCTGTTGTAGTTCGGGACGGGCAATCAGGCAGGTTTCGATGGGAATGACCTGGCGCTGGCTGGCAGACCACAAACCGACGCCGCCCTCTGGCGTCGGACTCAGAGTCAAGTCAATGCGGTATCCATACGGCTCAGGATTAGGGATAGTAGGCTGCACGGGTGGGGAAACCAACCCGCCAATGCGGGCTAACTGGTCCCGCACGACCTGCTCCTTCAAGTCTAACTGCCGCTCATAGGCAATGTGCTGGAAATGGCAACCGCTGCACACGCCAAAATGGGGACATGGCGGCGCGACGCGGTCAGGGGAGGGGCGCAGCACCCGCTGCAAACGCGCCTGCGCGTACCGTTCCCTGGCGGTCACGATTTCCACTTCGACTTCTTCCTCAGGCAGGGCATACGGGACAAAAATGATGCGACCGCCATCCACTTCGCGGCCCAAGGCGGATCCGCCATGCGCCATACTGGTCAGAGTCAGGGTAATAAGGTCAGACATACGTTTTCGACAGCACTACGCTTAATCATGGTGGGTGTCAGCCCCGCCAGAGGCGGGGCTGACACCCATTTTCGTGGGCAATTTTGGGCGCATATGCGCCCAAAATTGCCCGTCACCTACAATCTGCCAACGGCAATAAGCTGGGTGAAGGTGGAAATAAACCAATGGATCAAAAAGGGATATAGAAAAGATTTCGACTGCCAGGCGACAAAACCAAAAGCCGCCCCGCCGAAAATGGTACTCAACGTCTCAATTTCTGGCTTACCCAGGTGCATCATGGCAAAGGGAACTGCTTGCAGCCAGATAGCCGGGCCAGGCCCAAAGTAGCGCGCCAGGGCGAACAGCATCAAGCCGCGCCAGAGGAACTCCCAACCGAACAGGTCAATGCCCGTCAGGACGATTAGCCGCCCCACATCTGGGGACGCTTTGGCTTCGTAATACGCTTGCATACCGTCCCCACGGGCCACGAACCAGAGAATCAAAGCCATGCCGGCACACCCCGCCACTGTATACCCTATCCCCCTGCGCCAGTTGCCCAGCCGCCAACCATAATGACGGGGCGATTCGCGGAATAGGAGCACAATGACCACCATAGACAGGACAAAGTAGAGTAGGAATCGGTCGTACGCTTTTGTGCCCGTGAGACGATGGCTGTAATAATCCAGCATGGGCACAATCGTGCTAAAGATTATGAGAAAAGTCAGTCGCAGATCAAATTCCACGCCGCCAATCGTTACACTGCGCCTCATGGTCGCTCTCTCTTACGGCGCGGGGGCAATGCCCACCAGCAGCACCAGCCGTTCTGTACTCTTGTTTTCGACGCCGTGCACCAGGCCCGCCGCCGCCCAGACCACATCGCCTGCCGTTCCCGTTACTCGTTCCGTCCCCAACCAAAACTCCCCGCTGCCCGACACGACGTAATAAAACTTAGCCTGATCCGCGTGCTCGTGAGGCGGCTGCACCTGGCCCGGCTCCAGGCAGTTCAGACCTAGCAACAGCGTCTCCGCCTGGAATAATGTCGTCTTGTAAAACTTATCAGCCCGCGCCCCCACATGATCGCTCACCTTCTTAACAAGCTGCATAAAGCCTCCCGCAAAAACACGTAGGTTGGACATCCCTGCCCGCCCCCCTTCGAAAATAATGGGGCGATTTCTCAAAATCGCCCGCCCGATTTTGGAAAATCGGGCTACAACGGCACGCTATTTTCATTTGCTGTGGCTTCGGCGTGGGCAGTTCGACTGAGCTCGCCGAACATCTCAACCGAACGTTGCGCCGCCGCTCAGGACGAACGCCTGCTAAAACAAAGGATGCCCGGTCAGGTCGGGCATCCAGGCAAGGCGTCATCTGCATACGGCGACAGCGTCCTAAAACGCCATCTGCACCATGTCCTCTAACACACGCTCCATCGCCATGGTGTGGCTGCAATGCCCGCGCGAGGCGAAGAACTCGCAGTCACACTGCCAGTTGCCGCTATTGTATTCAACATAGTGCGAATCGTTATCCCCGTTAATCCGCACCCGGAAAGACTCAAAGACGATACGCTGAGCGCGTTCTTCAGCGTACATTTTCGCTTTTTCGATCTTCCCAATCATAGCGTAATCCATAGCATAGCCTCCTCTGCGTGAGTATGGTTTGGGGGCGCATGATCTGCCCCATTGTTAAGAAACAAAAAACGCACGCGGTCAGGGCGTGCGTTTGCTTATTCTCTATCCAGAAGGATGTCTTTTATCCCACTCATGGACGCTAGTATACCCACACCAGCGTCAAAGTCAAACGGCGTTGGCAAGTCGCGCACGGGTCATCACGAAATATTCACAAAACGGCGATAAGATATCAGTACCAGGTTTGCCATAGACGCTGCGCCAGTTCGGTTGCTGCATGGCACGGGTTTAGGGCGGGGTTACGCGGATGCGCGACAGCAAGAGGTGATCGTCAATCCAGTGACCATCAGGCGCCAGGATATTCTGGCGCGCGCCGCGACTGTCCAACAGCGCCAGGTCAGGTTGGTAAACGCCGGGCGGGATGCTTTCGGGAACCAGCGGCAGCGTGACGCTCATCGGGTAAACCTGACCTGGCTGCCAGACGGCGGTGAGCGGATCGGGAGAAGCTTTAACCGCCAGCCGCGGCGCGCCTGTTTCGTCCAGCAGCCGCAGTTCCACCCCATTGTCTGGCTCAACGCCAGGCAAAGCCTGCCAGTACAAGGTAACGGTTACGTCGCCGCCTGGCGGCGCCAGCCGCTGGCTCAAATCATAGCCAATCAGGCGAGCCTGATTGTTAAAATTTTGGTCTTGCGGATTGGGGTAGGAGGTGGAAGCGGGGGTAATGTTCACCGTTCCCAGAGGGAAGGTATCTCCCAAACCTTGCCCGGCGGCATCTGTAATAGCCAGACGGTAGCCAACAGGGGCGTACAACCCTATCTGTACCACTGCTTGAGAGGGGGCGTAGGCGGTTTCCGGTAAATAGAGGCGGATCTGGTCTACAAAGCGGTCGCCGGGCTGCCACTGGCTGGTAGGGAAGTTGCCCAAGCCAGGATGGGTGTCCCGCTGCGCCGTTAGCGTCTGGTTAGTTGTATCCAGCAGATGAACAAACAAGAGGTAGTTTCCTGGCGGCTGCCCCGTCACTTCCCAATACAGCGTAACATCCAGCGGCGCGCCTGGCGACAGCGTCGCGGCGTTAACCTCATAGCCGCGCAAACGGGCAAAGTAATCAAACTGGATGGCGACTGGGTTGGGCAAAGCCGCGCCGGCGGCAAACGTGGGCGGGCGGGCGTAAGCGGGCGCCAGATAACCTGTCAAAGCAATCAGGGACAGAAGGAACATACTCCCGTTGGCGGCGAACGCCAGTTTGCCGGCAACACCGTTCACAGTCCGCCGCGTCAATAAGATCAGCCAGCTATGCAGCCCATAGAAGATGAGAATGGACAGAGCCGGCAGCCCAGGAAAGAAAAAGCGCCCCATGGCGCCCGCCGGACTGACCAGCATGTAGTTAAACAACACCAGGAAAAACAGCAGCACGTCCAGCGCCAACAGCAGCGCCCAGGCGCCATCTCGTCCTTTCTGGCGCAGGATGCCCAGCGCCGCGCCCGCCAGGGCCAAACCAACCAGCCATTGCAAGCCGGTATACACCACGCTGGGGAGGGGAATCTGACCAAAGCCAAACCGCCCCCACAGCGACGACCAGGCGTTGGGCAGTTCCATGACAGCCAAAGCAAAGCTCTGGCGCGGGTCGCGCACGCCCCAGAGTTCGGTCAGTTCCCGAAAACCGGTGGGATCGCCGTAAAGCATCTGGTTACGAACGAACCACCAGCCGGCTATAAGCAGCGTGACCAGCAAGGAAATGAAAGCCGTCTGTGCCCATTGCCGCCACTGCCGCCGCTGCCAGGCCACCCAGGTGACGGTGACAGCAATGAGCGCGCCCGCGGCTGCCAGACTAAACTTGCTCAACAAAGCTACGCCCAAAGCTGCGCCCAGCCAGACGCCCCAGCGCCGGCTCAGTCCATCTGGATCGCGCAACAGCCGCAGGCAAGCCAGGACAACCAGTCCTCCGCTGCCGGCAGCCACCACATCATTGTTAATGGCCCCCGCCATGTATAAAAACATGGGGTTGAACGCGATAAAGGCTGCCCCACCCAAAGCCAGCGCGGGCTTATCGGGCCAGATGGCGCGGCCAATAGCCCACGTCACCCACACCGTCCCCGCGCCGATGAGCACATTCAAGAAACGGAGCAGGTGCGCCGCCAGGGCGTCGCCGCGCCAGGGAAAGGCTTCATCTGCGCCATGTAAATATTGCGTCTTGTTATCTACGCCCACTTCCCAATAACGGTAGGCGTAAAACGGGTTTTGCGGCGGCGTGTAGCACAGATCGTGATCGCTCTCTACCCCGGCGGTAACCAATGCCCCCAAAACGTAATAGAGGGGCGGATGGTGGCTTTGGGAACGGCAAGGCTCTTGCCCTTGAATGGGCAGGGCGCGATTCACGATCAGGCTGCGCACAAAGCGATAATGGCGCAGTTCGTCGGTGGCTTCAAATAAGGGGTTGATGATGCTGTAGGCTGCACTCAGGGCAATGAAGACGCCGAGGAGGATAAAAACAGCCTTGTCTTGCAACCAGCGCCGCCAGGTCATGCGTGTAGGTTCCTTTGCTGAAAGGGAGCGGCGAGCCATCCTCTGGCTCGCCGCCCACCCATAACACAACGCTTCCACTGTACCGCATTCTGCCCTGCTTTTCCAGCCGCGTTGACGTTACAGCGGCTTGCGGTAGGTGGTATGTTGTTTGACGACCTGGAAACCCATGCTTTGATACAGGCGCAGCGCGCCAGAGATGTTTTCGGCGTCCACGCCCAGCGCCGCCTCAGTCATGCCCTGGTCTTTAAGCGCCTGGAAGCTGCGGGCGAGGAGGGCGCGCGCCAGACCCAACCGCCGCCAGGGACGGCGAACGCCGATGGTTTCGGTGTAACCGCGCCGCCGGCCATATTCGGCGTTTTCGGCTTCGTCAATGAAGTTCAGGATCATGCCGGCAACTTCATCGCCCGCCCAGGCCACCTGCCACAGGTGTGGCATGAAGGTGGGGAGTTCGCGCCATTCAGCGTACTGCTCTTCGGACCATTCGACCATGCCCCAATGGTCACGGAACGCTTCCCGCGCCGCTTCCCAGATGGTGCGGTAGTTGTCGGGATGAGCCGGTCGTACTTCCAGGCCTGCCGGCAGCGGCAGGTCGGGAATGTTTTCCAGGTCTGGACGCACCATGCTGAAGCCGTAGCGCACGGGCTGGTAGCCAGCGCTTTCCAGGAGGGCGCGCCAGTTGGTTTCGCTCTGTGAAACCCAACAGTTGAACTGTTTTGACCCGGTGGGATGGGCGGCGGCTATCTGGCGCAGGCGCGATTCGTTGCCCGCCAGTATGGCGTCCTCAATGCCCTGGCCGCGAAATGCCGGCAGCAAGAAAACAAAGTGCCCATAGAGCCGCGCGCCATCCAGCAGTTCTTCCCACCACACCCGGCTGTAGCCCACCACCTGCCCCTCTACTTCGGCGAAGATCATATCGGCGTAAGGATCGCTGTTAACCAGATGTTCGTAAGTGCGGGCCACGTCGGCCAGGCTGCTGACGCGCTCAATGCCATCCGCCTCTTTGCTACCTTCAATGACCGCCACCATCGCCGCATAATCCGACGGGCCGCGAAAGCCGCGAAAATTAAGCCCAGGCACAGAAAGCGTCGTGGGCATCAAGAGCGTATCACCAAGATATAAGGCTGCCATAGAATCCTCCATCGAAGATCGTAGGACAAAACGCTGTTTTGTCCTACGAGTACGCGCAATTTAGCAAATTGCGCCACGAATCGTTATAACAGGTCATTGTCCATGTAACGTGTCCACAGCGCGTGCGTCAAAGCCAGCGCATCGGGCGGCGCGCCATCAGGACCAACGACGCGGTAGCGGGCAAAGTATTGGCAAAGGCGGGTAATATCCCGTTCCAGCAGAGCCAGCCCATTGGCGTTGTACCAGGGGTCTACCGCCTGGGGAAAGTCAATGATTGTGGCTTTGCCGTCCCAATACAGAACGTTGTA
>CAYQYJ010000145.1:7147-8362 GCA_964421605.1 uncultured Ardenticatenaceae bacterium
ATGGCTCGCGCCGTGCGCCCATCCAGCAAATCAGCCGCCCGCTGCCCTTGCTCGCGGCTGCTGTAGCGGCCTTCGCGGTAGGCGGCGTCATTTTTCAGGCTGCGGAAGATGGCCGGGCGATAGATTTTAGCGGCGACGTAGGGCGCGCCCAACGTTTCATGGGCCGTGCAGACGTAAACCGACGCTTCTTTGCCGCTCTTAACGTTGTACAGCACATCCGTGATGTACTCTTCTTCATAGAAGCCTTGCAGATGTTGGATAACCCACATGCGTTCCTGGTTGTCTTCCTTCTTGTCGCGCATATAGGTGGGGTCGAAGGCGAAGGGATCAAGCTCCAGTTCGGGGGCGGCTGGCTCTACCGTTTCCACGGGCACAGCCGGGGTCGCTTTGCGACTGCCATTCTGCCGCTGCCGCCGCTCACCGTGCGCCTGCCGCTGGAACCGCGCTTCGTACGCCTCGTATTCGTCATAGAAATCATATTTATCCATGATGGGTTGTTGTTCCTCGTTTGTACTTGTGGCTGGAGTTGCCAGGCGTTGTCGCTTGCTGCGTGTCAAAGCAAAGGTTTGGGTTTGATCGTTCATGGCTGTTTGAGCCATCTCCAGTTGGTTGGCTTGCGGGCCAGCCAGATGTTGTGAGAGGATTTGCCCTGGCAAGGCGCGCCCTGGTAAGACGTGCCCTGATAGAGCGTAGGGAATTAAGAACAACGAGGAAAACCGGCGGCGTGGCTCCACCGCGTCACACAGACGGCAGGCTCCGGGCGCGCCAGCCAGGGGGCGGCAGGCACAAAAAAAGCCACGGAGCATGATGCACCGTGGCCGAATTCGCTTTTCAGATCAGGTTAGGGGAGGAAGAGCGATCAGGCGGCGGCAGGCACACACATGCCGGCATTCCAGACGGATTCAGTACCATTATTCACTTGCGCGGTCATGAGCGTACCTCCTTTTAGAATCAATAAAGATTGCGTTTACAAACAACATCAGTTTAGCCGGAAGCCAGGCAAATGTCAAGCATTTTGGAAGCGTGAAAGTGCTTCGGATTTTCGTTGACGCGCCAGAAGGAGCGATTTTTATGATAGGGTTATGATAAAATTGCCAAAACAGGCGCGTTCTTGCTATACTTCTATCTTTGTGCTGCGAGCCATCAGGCTCGGGCCAGGTGGGAGCTGTTTTTCTGCATTCCGCCAATCATTATTTTCGGGCTAAGAGTGCGACT
>CAYQYJ010000146.1:0-1809 GCA_964421605.1 uncultured Ardenticatenaceae bacterium
GTGGAGCAGATTGTGAAGTCGCTGCTGTTCCTGGTGGCCGGGGAACCTGTGCTGGTGGTGGCCAATGGGGAGACGCGAGTGGATTATAAGCGGCTGGCGGCGCATTTGGGGGTGAGCCGGCGGCAGGTGAAGCTGGCGGATGCGGCGCAGGTGCGGGCTGTTTTGGGGTATGAAGTAGGGGCGGTGCCGCCGTTTGGGCACAAGAGACCTGTGCGCACGGTGGTAGAGGCGGGGGTGTTGATGCAGGAAGAGATTTGGGCGGGGGGCGGCAGTATTGATACGCTGGTGCGGCTGCGGACGGCGGAACTGCGGCGGGTGGTGGGGGAGGAGACGGCGCGGCTGACGGAGGAGTGAGAATAGTTTGCCACGAATTGCACGAATTTTACGAATTTTTGCAGGGGGAGAAACAGGGCGCAGGTGGCGCAGATTTATGTTAAGGGAGTTGCCACGAATTGGGCGAATTTTACGAATGGGAAGGGGAGGGAATAATTAATGGGTGAATGGGTGAATGGTTAATGGGGTGGGGAGAGGAAGGTGACTTCGGGGTAGTTGGGGGAGGGGCCGGCGAGGAGGGGGGCGGGCTGGTTTTGCAGGGCGTGGTCGAAGAAGGTGAGGGTGTAGGCGTTGATCAGGGGGAGGCCGCGAGAGGCGCCGATGGGGCCAGCCAGGCCGAGGCGGTGGATCAGGGGGGTAAGCAGGGGGATGTCGGTGAAGTCGAAGTGGTGCGTGCCTTCTATTTGCAACACATTGCCCCCATTTTGCAGATGACTGACTAACTGCCACAGCCGCGCATCGTTTTCAGCGTTGAAGCTGTTGCTGGACGCTTTCAGGAATAGGGCGGGCGGGGTGTAAGGAACCTGGGCGATGACGTCGTCGGAAACGGGGTTGAGCCAGCCGTCCAACACTAATAGGGCGTCGCAGCGGGCGTCGCGGGCGCAGAGTTCCACGGCGGCGCCGCCGCCTGTGGAGTGGCCGAAGACGCCCACGCGCTCCAGGTCGAGACGACCCTCCAGGAGTCCCCCGGCAGCGTTCCAGAGAGCCGCCTGATCCAGTAAGTATTGCAAGTCGGCGGCGTAGGTACGCACGACGGCGTTGCTGCTACGGGCGTAGGCTTCGTCGCTGCTGTCGTCCAGCAGGGCGGGGTTGTTTAAGATGACGCGGTCGGGGGGGAGGACGGTAAAAACGGCGGCGTGAGTGTGGTCGGGGGCGATGACAACGTAGCCGCGGCTGGCGAGTTCTTCCATCTGGAAGGTGTTTTGGGCGCGCATGCCCTGCCAGCCGTGCGAAAAGAGCAAGACGGGATAGGGTGCATCGCTGGCGGCAATGGGAGCGTCCATATAGGCGTGGGTGTGGGTCAGGCGAATGTGACCGAGGAAGAAGGACGGCAGCCCCAATCGTTCAGCCAGAACGGGGGCGGCGGCGTCCAGGTGGTCCAGGTAGGGGGCCAGGTCGCCGCTGGCGTTGGGGGCGGCGGGATACCAGATTTGGGCCATCAGTTCGCGCGGCTGCGTGGGGTCGCCCAGCAGGTCGGGGCGGCTGTCGTCTACCAGGTGCAGGGTGGTAGCGCCGACGGCGTAGGGGCCCGTGGGCGTGGGGAGTTGGGGCACGGGCAGCAGCGCAGGCAGGGCGGCGGCTACCAGCCATAAGAGCCAATCGCTGGCGGCAAAGACGCGGGGTTTGCGGCTTTCCTGGGGCTGCATGAGGGCGGTGAAGGCGTTGAGGGAGAGGATGGCGGTGAGCAGGTAGGCGGGGAGCATTTGCCAGCGGTACTGTTCCAGCAGCAGGTGCAGCAGGGCGACGGCGAGGGCG
>CAYQYJ010000146.1:1909-3514 GCA_964421605.1 uncultured Ardenticatenaceae bacterium
AGTTCGAGAGGGCGCATAGTAACAGGTAACAGTCAACAGTCAACAGATAACGGTCAACGGTCAACTTCTAAGATGAGTTTGCCGGTGACGTCGCCGTGGCGAAGGCGGTGGAGGGCGGTGGGGGCTTCTGCCAGGGGGTAGGCGGCGTCTATGATGGGGCGGAGTTTGCCCTGGAAGATCAGGCCCATGACGCGCTCGTAGTCGGATTGGGGGCCCATGGTGCTGCCGATGATGCGCAGGTGTTTGCCGAACATGAGGCGGTTGTCGAACTGGAATTGGGGACCGCTGGTGTTGCCCACGGTGAGCAGGCGACCGCCTTTCTTCAGGGCGCGCAGGGAGAGATGGTAGGTGGCTGCGCCGACGTTGTCCACGACGACGTCCACGCCCTGGCGGTTGGTGGCTTTGAAGACGGCTTTGCTCCAATCTTCCTGGCTGCGGTCAATGGTTACGTCCGCGCCCAGTTCACGCGCCTGGGTCAGCTTGCCGGCATTGGCGCCAACGACGTAGATAGTGCGCGCCCCAGCCAGGCGGGCGATCTGGATGGCGGCGGTGTTCACGCCGCCGCCTGCGCCAACGATGAGGATGTCTTCGCCTGCTTGCAAATTGCCGGCATTGATCAACGAGTGCCAGGCGGTGACGAAAACGAGCGAAGCGGCGGCGGCTGCGGCGAAGGGGACGTGGTCGGGCAGCCGCAGCAGGTTGCGGGCGGGTAGTTTGATATATTCGGCGTAAAAGCCAGGCAGATGTTCACCAAAGATGGCGAACTGGTCGCACATATGGTCGCGCCCGCTGCGGCAGAAGTCGCATTGACCGCAACTGTAGGTGGGGTTGACGGCGACGCGGTCGCCCACCTGGAAGTTGGTCACCTGATCGCCGACCTGGGCGACGACGCCCGCGCCATCGCTGCCCAGGATGTGGGGTAGTTGCAGCTTGAGGGCGGGCCAGCCCGCCAATACCCACAAGTCCAGCCGGTTGAGCGCGGCGGCTTTGACGGAGAGCAGGACGTCGTGAGGGCCTATTTCAGGCGTGGGCATGTCGGTGACCATTACCTGGTCCAGGTCGCCATGTTGGCGAAATACGACGGCCTTCATTCTGTTACGACCTCATCCAGATTCTCTTTGTAATACTCCAGCGCGCCGCTGTAAGCCAGGATGTCGTCGTCCTGGGTGGTTTCCAGGAGGAGGGAGAGCAGCAGGCGGGTGGCGGCTTCGTATTCTCCCTGGCTGTAGTAAGCCAGGGCCAGAAAGACGCGACCGCTGTTGTTGTCGGGGAACTGTGCCACCGCTTCTTCGAGCGTGTCCACCGCTTCGTCGAACTGCCCGGTGACGCGCTGGCTGCTGCCCAGGCAAACCAGGCATTCTTGCAGGTCGGCGCCGGAAAGGCCGGCCTCGATGGCTTCTTGATAGTAAGGGATGGCGTCGGCTTCCTGGCCCAGTACGTCGAAGGAACCGCCGACTTCAAACAACACCAGGGGGTCGTCGGGGTACTGTTTCATGAGTTGGAACAGCAGCTCTTGGGAGGCTTCTAGCTGGTCTTGCTGGCGCAGTTGGCGGGCGCGGGCGATGGTTTCGGTTTTGTTCATAGGGAATCCTGTTTGCCGGCAGG
>CAYQYJ010000146.1:3614-8359 GCA_964421605.1 uncultured Ardenticatenaceae bacterium
GGCGCGTGGCGCTTCCTGTTTGAATGTGTCAGGAACGAACCTTTGTAATGATAGACGGCTCACGGGGAAACCGCAACCATAAATCCTAAAATGGGTGAAGTCCCATAAATGAGTAAAGTCGAGTAGAATAGGGATGGATGTTTCCAGTGGATAGGCTGCCGGCATTGGCGGCGGCAGCCAGAGTTTGTGTAGGGATGATGCCCTCTGTGTGCTATGCCTTTGTCTGGCGTTGTTGACCTCGCGCCGGCTATCAGCGCCGGCATTTATACGATTCTGCTGCTCATGGCGCTGCTGCGAGGGGGGGCGGCGGCGCGGGCGCAGCGTTGGCTGGCTGTCTTTCTGGCTGCCGGCATCCTCTGGCAACTGCTGCGCCTGCTCTGGCCGGAAAATGGGCATCCGCCCAATTTCCCCATCCTCTTTTTGCTGGCGGGGACGCTGGCGCTGGCGCTGCTGACGGCGGCGTATCTGGAATGGCCGGATCAGAAGTGGCTGTTGGGGGGAGGCGGGGTGTTGGTTGCCGGCATTTTACTCCTGGAGTTAGCCCGTCCGCGCGCCCTATTTCCCGCGCCTGAGTGGCTCAGGTTTCGTTTTTCCGCTGGCGGCCTCAGCGCCCTGGCTTTGTGGTGGGGCTTCAGCCTGCCGCTGCTGCTGCGCACCTGGCAGACCTACCGCCATACGCGGCTGCCCTGGCACGCCAACCGCCTGCTGTTTTGGTTTCTGCTGCTGCTGACCGTTTACCTGTCCCAGGCGCTGAGCCTGGTAGACCTGCCTCTCTGGCAGCTTGCCAGCCACCTGCTGGGTCTGATAGCCATGTTGGGATTCATTGACGTGGTGGTGGCTCGCCGCGTTTTTGACGTGCGTCACCGGCTGCGCCTGAGCATCAGCGTGGCGATTACAATGCTGCTGATTGGTTTGCCGGCTGCCGGCATTTTTCGCCTGCTCGTTAGCCTCCAACCTGGTTTATCCCCGCTCTACGTGGCGCTGAGCGTCCTGCTGCTGGCGGCAGCCAGCGTTGCCCTTTTCCCGCCGCTGCGACGCACGGTTGAACGACTCTTTTCCCACTATTTGCCCAGCCAACATTTCGACACGCGCGCCGCCGTGCGCAGCTACAGCCAGGCGATTGCTCGCGTGCTGGATGTGGAGCAGCTTTCGCAGATTATCATAGGCCAGATGAGCGAACGGCTGGGCGTCAATCGCGGGGCGCTGATGTTGCTCTCTGCCAGAGAGTCCGAGTACGAAATCGAACCGATCCCCGCTCGTGGGCGACTGCCGCGCGCCACCACCCTGTTGCCTCAGGGCAGCCCATTCTTGCAGAACCTGATCCAACAGCATTACCCGCTGCTGCAATACGAACTCGACTTTAATCCCACCTTCCACGCCCTTTCCCCAACCGAACGCGCCTGGCTGGCGGAACAGGCCATGGAAGTCTACGTGCCCGTTATCATTGATAACCAGCTTGAAGCGTTAATTGCCCTGGGGCCCAAATCTTCTGGCCTCACTTTTCGCCCCATCGAGATTGAACTCATGCAGTTGTTGGCGGATCAAACAGGCGTCGCCTTGCAGAATGCCCGCCTCTATCGGGAGTTGGGTCTGCAGAACGAAAAGGTGCGCCAGCTTAACGACGACTTGCTCAAACAAAATGAGCGGCTGGGCATCATGGATAAAGTCAAATCCGACTTCATCACGATTGCTTCCCACGAACTACGCACGCCGCTGACCCAGGTGAAAGGGTACGCCGACATCCTGGCGGCGATGAACCAGGCTAACGCCCTCACTCGTGAGCAGACGCAGGAGATTGTGGGGCACGTTAACCGCGCTGTGCACCAACTGGAGAAGGTTATCTCAGCCATGTTGGACGCCAGCCAGCTTGACGTGAAGGAGATGCGGCTGTCTTTTATGGGGGCGGGCCCGGAGACGATTATGCGCCTGGCGGTTGATCCGTTGCGGCCCGCCATGCAAGAACGGCGTATTACGCTGGTGCAGACGGGGCTGCACCAACTGCCGCAAATCCAGGCGGATTTCAAGCGGTTGGTGCAGGCTTTTCAGAATATCGTCAGCAACGCCATCAAATATACGCCTGATGGCGGCGTGATCACCATCAGCGGCGCAGTGGTTCCCAGTGCGGCGGACGTGGGGGAGTACGTGGAAATTGTGGTGGCGGATACGGGCATTGGCATTGATCCCCAGTACCACGAATTGGTTTTTGAGAAGTTTTTTCGAATTGGCGACCCCAAACTGCATTCAACGGGCAGCACGAAGTTCAAAGGGGCGGGCCCGGGGTTGGGTTTGCCAATTGCCAAAGGGGTGATTGAGGCGCACGGGGGGCATATCTGGGTGGAATCGCCGTGCAGCGACGAGGCGCTGCTGCCGGGCACGGAGGTGCATATCGTGCTGCCTGTCGTGCCGCCAGCCGCTCAGTGAGGGGGCAGAAATGGTGAATTGATGAATGGTTAAGGGGGGATTGAAAAGGCATCTGTAATCTATGGCTACATAGTCATTGATAGGTCACAAATTAATGATGCCTTTTTGGGCGGCGAGGGCCACGGCTTCGGTGCGGTTGCCGGCAGAGAGTTTGCCGAGAATGGAGCTGACGTGGAATTTGACGGTGCGCTCGCTGATGACGAGTTGGGCGGCAATCTCTTTGTTTTGCAGCCCTTGCGCCAGCCGTTCTAAGACTTCCCGTTCCCGCGGCGTCAGCGGTTCAGCCATGTCTGCCTCTGCCTGTCCCTGGCGCATCTGGGCGCGCAGCTTCAAAGCTACCACGGGCTGCAAGAGAGAACCGCCAGCCTGCACAATGCGAATGGCTTTGAACAGTTCTTCGCGCCGCGCGCCTTTGAGCAGGTAGCCCTGCGCTCCGGCCTGTACTGCTTGCCAGATACGTTCGTCGGTGTCGAAGGCGGTAAAGACGATGACGGGTATTTTGGCGAGACCGCGCTGGCGCATTTGATGCAGAACGCCGACGCCGTCTAATGCCGGCATTTCCAGATCCAACAACGCCACATCCGGCTGCTCTGTTGCCAGCAGCGCCAGCGCCTGTTCACCGCCTTCCGCTTCGCCCACCACCACAAAGTCGGGCTGAGTGCTGAGCACGGCTACCAGACCGTCGCGCACCACAGGATGGTCATCCACCACAACAATCCGGATCAGAGGAGAGCTTGCCTGTTCGTTCATACATCACCTTGCAGCGGCAGCGTTACTTGCAGACGCGCGCCCTGACCTGGCGCGCTTTCTATGCACATATCGCCGCCTAGCAACCGCGCTCTTTCGTTTACTCCTTGCAAGCCAAACCGCCCTTCCACTGCCTGGGTGGGGTCAAAGCCACAACCATCGTCCGTGACGACCAACTGCGCCTGGCTGGGGGTGAGGGTTAACTCCATGTGCGCCTGTTGGGCGTGGGCGTGGCGCAGCACATTGGTCAAGGCTTCCTGGGCGATGCGATACAACCCCACTTCCAGGCGCATCGGCAGAGGATGCCCGCCGCCAATAGCGTGAAAGGAAACGGGCAACTGCCAGCGCTGCTGGTACGTTTGCGCCAGCACTTGCAGCGCTTCCACCAGGTTACGCCCTTCCAGAGGGGCGGCGCGCAGGTCGAGCACAGAACGGCGCGCCTCTTCCAGGTTGGCGCGGGTTAATTTGAGCGCCTGGTGCAGGATACGTTGGGTGCGGGGGACGTTGCCGGCATCCAGCAGCGCCTCCGCCGACTCCAGATAAAGGGCTACTGCCGCCAGGCCTTGCGCTAATGTGTCATGAATCTCCCGAGCCAGGCGGTTGCGCTCTTCGACCGCCCCCACCTGCGCGCTGCGGGCAAACAGGCGCGCTCGTTCGACAGCAATTCCCATCAAGTCGCCTACGGTGTACAGCAGACGCAAATCATCGGGGTCGAGCTGCCGCCAATCGGTGCTGGCGACATTCAGCACGCCCAACTTCTTGCCATGCGCATAGAGCGGGATGCTGGCATGGTAACGCAGCCCTTCTGTGCCATTGACCAGACCTTGCAGCCGGCTGCATTCAATCACGTTCACGTTAGCCGCTCCTTCTAAATCACCGTCCCGATAGGAGTTCAGGCAGTAGCAGTTTCCTTCCATCCGTTCCGGGTGGCCCGCCAACACGGGCGGCAGGTTCAGGGCCGCCGCCAGGTAGGATTCGTTGGTTTGCTCGTGCAGCAGCCAGACCCAGCCCGTGTGCAAATCTAGCAGTTCTACTACCTGCGCCAGGGCTGTCTGCACCGCTTCGTCCAGGTTGACGGAGCGGTTCAGCGCCTCGGCAATCTGGTTCAGAATCGTAAGCTCGCGGTTGCGTTTCTCTAGTTCGTCGGGCATGGCATTGTTACCTGACCCCCATTGTAGTGGGCAGGTAGGGAAAAAGGCAAGCGGCTTGTTGTCAATTTTTAACATACTTTGGTAAAAAACTGGTTGACAAATATCTAATAGTCTGCCATAATAAAGATGGCTCCCCCCCGAGGTGATTTCGTAAGCGCCCGTTTACGGGACACCTCACTTATGGCTCCCCCCGAGGTGATCTGGTAGGCGCCCGCCTACCAGATTACCCACCTCTTTGGGGTAAAGAAACAGGAAGACCCCACCATCAGCATGGTGGGGTCTTTTTTGTTCTAATTTGGCGGTGGGTAGCACTGCACTTAATCGGGGTTGACACCTATTTTTATGGGCAATTTTGGGCGCAGACGCGCCCAAAATTGCCCGGCGCCGATGCCTTTTTGCCCACTTTGTGGGGCCGATAGGCGGTTG
>CAYQYJ010000147.1:0-1522 GCA_964421605.1 uncultured Ardenticatenaceae bacterium
TTGAAAATGCTGTCGCGGTGGGCCAGGCGGTGGTAGACCATTTGCTGCACTTTGTGCCGCACTTGCTGGCTCATCTGCGTCACCAGGACCACATCTTCAGCGGCGGCGGGGGCATACTCAGACAGGGGCAGCGGTTCGCCAAAGTCAATGTACCACTTCGTGGGCAGCGGCAGCGCCCCCAACAACCCCAACCAGGGAAAAGTGGGCGAAATGGGGAAGTAGGGAAAACCTGTCAGGCGGGCCAGCGTCTTCGATTTGTGCAGCGAAATATATGTCTCTTCCGCGCCGACCACGGAGACAGGGATGATGGGCGCCTGCGTTTGCAGCGCCGCCCGCACAAAGCCCCCGCGACCAAAACGGGCCAGTTTGTAACGCTCCCTGTACAGCTTGCCGCCGCCCTTAAACCCTTCAGGAAATACCGCTACCAGTTCATCCTGCTCTAGCAAGCGGACCACGTTTTCCTCATGCGCTAACGCCTGTCCGGTCTTGTCAAACAGAATAGACACAAACGGCAGGGTAGCAAACCAGTCGGCGTAGAGGGCGCGCACCAACCGCTGTGACGGGTGTTCCGTCAGAATCGCCGCTTCAATCATAGCCGCGTCAAACGGAATTTGCCCCGAATGGTTACTCACCAGCAAGCCGCGCCCATAGTCGGGCACATGTTCCAGCCCGCTCGTTTCCACGCGCCAGTAAACGCTGTACATAAAGGAGAGGAACGGGCGCACGGCGTCCAGAAACTCCCAATCCAGCCCCCAGAGATCGGTTTCATACTCGCCCGTGAAGCGGCGTTTGACCACGCTGGCCTGATATTGCAGCGAGTAGTTCAGCATGTACCAGATGCCTTGCAGCGCTTCTTTGTCCAGCCCTTCTTCGCTGATGGCCCCGCGCAGTTGCCCCAGGATGCTGTCGGAATCGGGCGCAGGCAAAATGCGATCCAGACCGTGACGCAGCCGTTCCGCTAATGGGTTGTGCGCCAGCGCAGGTGGGCGGAAGCCCGGTCGCAGCTTTTGCAGCCGCTCCGCCAGGCTGTTTAACTGCGTCACGTATTGGCGCAGCCGCCGTAGTTGCTGCTGCCAGGCGTCGCCCGCCGCAGCCGTGTCGTTGTTAGTAACGGGAACCACAACCGGCGGCGGCGCGGCGGGGGATGGACTGACGACTGGCGGCCAGTGGGCATGGCAGTAGGCAGAGCCTGCCGCGGCATAGCGGCGGCAGGGTTGTCCGGATCGCGTGGTTCCCTGGCAGCGGCGTTTGCCAATGTCTGCGCTCATTCTCCGCTCTCCTCCTGCCGGTCATGGCGGCGATATTTCTCCAGCCAGTGGCGCACCTGCTCTCCCTGAGCGATGGCTTGCTTGATGCCGGCAGCCAGCAGGCGGTGCCCGCTGCCGGCATCAAACCCCCGCAGCGCCTCGTCAGCCATGATCGCCGGCGCAAACCCCAACACTTCGCTCATTTGCGCCGTATCCGCCACCCAACGATACCGCACGTAATCCAGCGGCAGCGGCGCATACCGTTCCAGGTCAGG
>CAYQYJ010000147.1:1622-3000 GCA_964421605.1 uncultured Ardenticatenaceae bacterium
ACCCATGAGCGTCCACGCTGCCTGCGCCGAAAGCTGCGGCGGCTGCACCGAAATGAGGGGCTGCTTACGCATCACGCTAATAGGCGAACGCCCCGCTGCCGTCTGATCCATTTTTCCCCACCTGGAATCACTCATATTCTTGTTCCGTTTGTGCCTGCCGGCATTCTTGCCACACACGCAGCAATTCCGCCACCCCCCACGCCTGCGCCGGGCAGCCGCGCGGCGTAAACGGGGGATCGCCGTCAAAAATTTCACTGATGCTGCCCACGCCATGATCCTGCAAATGGCGCAACAGCGGTTGTAAATAAGCCAGCGCCTGCGCCGCGTCGCCATAAACGCGCAGATGGGCGCTGACAAACGGGCCCATCAACCAGCTCCACACCGTGCCCTGGTGATACGCCCCATCGCGGGCATACTGGTCGCCGCCGTAATGCCCCTGGTATGCCGCATGGGTCGCCGCCAGACTGCGTAAACCATGCGAAGTTAAGAGGTAACGGGCGCATACATCCACCACCGCTTTTTGCTGCGCTGCCGGCAGCGGACTATACGGCAGCGACACCGCCAGCAGTTGGTTTGGGCGCAGCGCGCTGTCCGCGCCGGATGGGCCATCTATCACATCATAGCAGCAGCCGTTGGCGCTGTTCCAAAAACGGGCAAAGCTGGCGCGCACGCGCTCCGCCTGCGCCTCATAAGGGGTGGCGTCCAGGCCCAATTGCCGGCAAAAATCCGCCATAACCCTCAGCGCATTGTACCAGAGGGCGTTAATCTCCACAGGCTTGCCTATGCGCGGCGTGACCACCCAATTGTCCACCTTAGCGTCCATCCAGGTCAACTGCACGCCCGCCTCGCCTGCGTACAACAATCCGTCGGCGGCGTCCACCTGAATCTGGTAGCGCGTGCCGCGTTCATGCCAGGCAATGCTCTCTGCCAGCGTAGGATATAATTCACGCGCCAGCGCCAGGTCGCCCGTCGCCGCCACGTAAGCCCGCACCGCCTCAAAATACCACAACGTGGCGTCAACCGTATTGTACTCCGGCTGCTCGCCCACATCGGGAAAGCGGTTGGGCAGCATCCCCTGGTCTACAAATTGGGCAAAAGTGCGCAAAATTTTGGCGGCGTCCTGCGCCCGTCCCGTAGTCAACGTCAGCCCCGGCAGGGCAATCATCGTGTCCCGCCCCCAATCGCTAAACCAGGGATAGCCGGCGATAACGGAGCGGCCATCGGCGTCGCCAGGAGCGGCGCGGCGCACAATAAACTGGTCAGCCGCCAACGCCAATTGCCGCCAGACGGCGTTGTCGTTGCCCCCTGCTTGCTGCCAGAGAGCGGCTTCATACGCCTGCCGCGCCGCCAGAGCCGCCGCCCCATCCAGGTTGGGCGC
>CAYQYJ010000147.1:3100-5161 GCA_964421605.1 uncultured Ardenticatenaceae bacterium
CCCCGCGCCAGGGTATAGCGAATGTAGGTGGTGTTTTCGCCCGGCTGCATCCAGACGCGCTTTTGCAGTAAGGCGTCAGCCAGGGCGTACGTCCAGACAGGCGTCGTGCCTTCCAGATGAAAACGCTCCAGGTAATGATGACCGTTTGGCTCAACGCTGCTGCTGGCCCAGCGATTATTATGTATTTTATAGTCGTTGCCCTGGTAGGCGACAGTTTCGTCCACTTTCGCCAGCATCAGGGTGCGTCCCAGCGGCGGTTTTAAGGCGGCAATGAGCAAACCATGGTAGCGGCGGGTGAGCGTGCCGGCAATTGTGCCCATAGCAAATCCGCCAATCCCGTTCGTCGCCAACCATTCCCGCCGCTCCGCCGCCGCCAACACGCCGCACACATCCCGTCCAAAATCCAGCATTTAACCCTCCGCGCCTATGGTCTGCTGCTTGATCGCTTCCACCGCGCCTGGGTTAGCCAGGGAGGAAAGGTCGCCCGCGTTTTCACCCAGATAAGCCGCCTTAATCACCCGCCGCATCACTTTGGCGCTGCGCGTCTTGGGTAAATCGGACACAAACAAAATCTCCTGCGGTTGCAGCGGTTTCCCTAGCTCCTGCCCCACCCAGGCGCGCAGCGCCGCCGCCAGTTCCGCGCCCGGCGCCGCATCCGGCGTCAACACGCAGAACGCCACAACCACCTGCCCCTTCATCTCGTCCGGTACGCCTATCGCCGCCGCTTCCACCACCGCCGGATGATTCACCAGAATAGACTCCACTTCGGCAGGCCCAACTCGTTTACCCGCCACCTTAATCGTATCGTCCGACCGCCCCAAAATGTACCACTGCCCATCCTCGTCCACCAGGGCCCAATCCCCATGCACCCAGATGCCTGGCAAACGCGACCAGTAAGCCGCCAGATACCGCTCCCGATCCTGCCAGAAACCGCGCGTCATGCCAATCCACGGCTGGCGGATCACCAGTTCCCCCACCTGCCCGCGCACCGAATTCCCCTGGTCATCCACCACATCCACCGCCATCCCTGGCGGCACGCCCGAAAAGGCGCATGGCTTCACAGGCGTCAACACATTACCCATGACGATCCCGCCAGAGATTTCCGTGCCGCCAGAATAGTTGATAATCGGGCAGCGCCCCTGCCCCACCGTATGGAAAAACCACCACCACGGCTCCGGATTCCACGGCTCGCCCGTCGAACCCAGCACGCGCAGCGAAGAAAGGTCATGCGCCCGCACCATCTCTGCGCCATACGGGATCAGGGCGCGCACCAGCGTCGGCGAGACGCCGAAAATAGTCACGCCGTGCCGCGCAATCAGCGACCACAACCGATCCGGCTGCGGGTAATCGGGCGCGCCGTCGTAGAACAACATGGTCCCGCCCAGCAGCAGCACGCCAAACAACTCCCACGGCCCCATCATCCAACCCATATCCGACACCCAATACATGGTATCCGTCGCCTGCATATCCAGGCCATGCGCCATATCCTGCGCCGCCTTGATGGGAAAACCGCAGTGGCTGTGCACCGCCCCTTTGGGCTTGCCCGTCGTTCCCGACGTATAAATGATCATCAGCGTGTCATCAGCCCCTGTGCGTTCCGTCTCCGCCTGCGCCGGCTGGTCCGCCACAAAATCATGCCACCAGATGTCGCGCCCCGCCGTCCAGGGCGCTTCATGCCCCGTGCGCTGCTGCACGATCACGTGCTGCACAGTGGGAACCTGAGCCACGGCGGCGTCGGCTACCTGTTTCATATCGGTCAGCTTGCCGCGGCGAAACGTGCCATCCGCAGTAAACAACGCTTTGGCGTTGGCGTCTGCCAGCCGCGTCACAATCGCCCCCTCGCCAAAGCCGGAGAAAAGGGGCAGCACAATGCCGCCAATTTTGGCGACGGCTAACAAAGCCACCGCTATTTCGGGCGTCATCGGCATGTACAGCCCCACTGCATCCCCCTTGCCCAGCCCCAGAGCGCGCAACCCATTGGCGACGCGGTTGACCTCCGTATACAGGTCATGATAGGTAAGGATGCGCGTTTCCCCTTCCTCCCCTTCCCACCGCAGCGCC
>CAYQYJ010000147.1:5261-8356 GCA_964421605.1 uncultured Ardenticatenaceae bacterium
TGTTGCGAGCGTGGTTTTCTTGTTAGAAATTGGAGTCTGGCGAATTATATTTCTGGCAGTAAAACGATTTTCCAAAATCGTTCTACCCTGGAGAATGGAAAACGCCAGCGTCCAGTCAGAAAGAGCTAGTCCGGAACGTTCTGCCAAAGCTTGTTTCCAGTGTTATGTTAGAAAGAGAGGATTATAATGGCAGAACGTGAAGTTGGAACCGTCAAATGGTTCAGCGCGGAGAAGGGCTACGGCTTTATCGCGCGCGAAAACGGGCCGGACATCTTTGTCCACTACAACGCCATCAGCGGGCGGGGTTTCCGTTCGCTGGAAGAAGGGCAAACAGTTGAATTCACTGTTGGTGAAGGGCGCAAGGGGCCGGCAGCGCAAGAAGTCGTGGTGATCGGCTCCCAGCAATAGCTCACATTACGGCGTAAGTTTGGCAAGTATGCGGCGGGCTGGTAACAGTTCGCCGCATTTTTTTTGCCTGAAGGGTGTCATAACAATTGCCCACGAGGGAGAAGTAACGCATAATTTGATGAAAGAGCAGCCCCTTCCCTGGCGCTGGGCAATTTGGGGCGCATATGCGCCCCAAATTGCCCATAAAAATGGGTGTTCGCCTGCGCGGACAAACTAACCATTTGTCCTACATTGTCAGGCTATTTTCAAAGGGTCGGGCAAGACGCCCATGTTGCAGAGGATGGAAAGCATGAATGTTCCCGCTGTCGAAACCATTGATCTGACGCGCCATTTTGACCGGAAGGTAGCCGTGGATCATCTGAATCTGACGGTGGCAGAAGGCGAGTTTTTTGGCTTTTTGGGCCCCAATGGCGCAGGCAAATCCACAACCATCAATATGCTGGTCGGTTTGTTGCGTCCCACGGCGGGCACTGCCAAAATAAACGGCATAGACGTATGGCGGGAGCCGCTGGCCGCCAAGCGGCTGCTGGGGGTGCTGCCAGAAGGGTTGAACCTGTACAAACGGCTGTCGGCGCGAGAGTTTATCCAGTTTGCCGGCACAATGCACGGTCTGAACCAATCAGAAACCGCCCGCCGCACTACCGAACTGCTGGAACTGATGGACCTGAGCCAGGACGCGGACAAGCTCATCGTGGACTATTCCACGGGCATGCGCAAAAAGACGGCGCTGGCGGCAGCCATTATTCACGCGCCGCGCGTTCTGTTTCTGGACGAGCCATTTGAGGGCATTGACGCCATCAGCGGGCGGGCCATTCGGGATACCCTGCAACAGCTTCGCGCCAGGGGAACCACCATCATGTTCTCCTCGCACATTTTAGAGGTAGTCGAACGCCTGTGCACCCGCGTTGGCGTCATCGCCGAAGGGAAGCTCGTAGCTGAAGGCAGCATTGCCGAACTGCGCCAGCGGGCGCAGGCAGGCGAAACAGCCACCTTAGAAGAGCTTTTCCTGCGCGTCGTGGGCGCCGCAGACGCCGATGGTTCGCGCGAAGGAGAAGGACGGCTCTCATGGCTGGGGTAATACAAACATTGGGTCTCAACCCCACCCACCAAAAGGCGCTCTTCCGGCTACGCGCCCGTCTCGCCTGGCGGCAATATGTCAGCGAACCGGGTCGTATCGTCGGCGTGATCGTGTTGGCGCTGGTGCTGCTGCCGCTCATTGGCGGCGCGGCAGTGGGCACAACCATTGGTTATCTACGGCTGCCCCCGCCCTGGCCCGCGCAGCTTTTGGGCGGCGTGCTGGTCTTGTTGTGGGGCATATGGCTGTTGGCGCCCATCATCCTCTTTTCCTTAAACGAAGGCATGGATATGACGCGGCTGCTGGTCTACCCCGTCGCCCGGCGCGACCTGGCGGTCAGCTTCGTGTTAGGCACATTGTTTGACTTCCCCACCTACCTGATGCTGCCCATTTTCCTGGCGGTCATTATCGGCTGGGGCGCATCGCCCGCGCTGCTGATCTTGCCGCTGGCGCTGCTGCTGGCATACGGACACATGGTGCTCACCAGCCAACTGGTCGTGACGGTTGCTGGCGGCATCTTACGCAGCCGCCGCTTCCGCGACATCAGCATTCTGGTCCTCTCCCTGTTGGGGTCATCCTGCTATTTCTTGCAGAACGGTATTAACTGGACGGTAGAACGCTTCAGCATCAGTCCGACCCAGATCGAAGCGTGGCGACCGCTGGATACCTTGCAATGGCTGCCGCCTGGCGCGGCGGCCCGCGCCATCGAACAGGCCAGCCAGGGGAACTGGAGTAGTTCGCTGTTGTGGCTGGGATATGCGGCAGTGTGGTTGCTGGCAATTGGCTGGGTCTGGTCGCGTCTGCTCCTGCGCTGGCTGACTGGCGAGGGTTTTCTCATCAGCGTGACGCCGCGCGCCGAAAAACCCCGGCAAATCAGAGCGGACGGGGCAAGAGAGTGGCTGATCTGGCTGCCCACCGACTTCCGCACTCTGGTGATAAAAGAGCTGAAACTGCTCTGGCGGACGCCGCAGCGCCGCGTGGGGCTGATCCAGACTTTTATCATGCCGCTTTTCCTGGGGGGCATCTTTTTTGTGGAAGGAGCCGCCGAATTCGTCAACAGCCCCTGGTTTAACCTGGCGCTGCCCGCATACGGCTTGTTCATGTTCTGGATCTTAGGGCAAAACATGATGGGCATGGAAGGGGAAGGGCTGGCAAACCTGTTTGTCACGCCCGCGCCGCGGCAGCGCATTTTTCTGGCTAAGGGGGCAGCCATTGCCCTGGTGATGGGGGTGGCGCTGCTGCTGCTGGCGGCGCTGCTGCTGGCTTTAGGCGGGAGTTGGCTGGTTGCCGCGGCGTTTTTCACCGCCCTCAGCGTCGGCGGCGCTTCCCTGGCAGTGAGCGCCATCCTGTCGGTGTTGTTCCCCGTGCCCGTTAACCTGGAATCCACCTCACGCCGCGGCATGAAAATGACAGGCGGTAGCTGCCTGGCCGGACTGGTCCTGACATTTCTGGCCCCTATTGGGCAGGGGCTGGCGGCGCTGCCGGCTATCGCCCCGTTACTCTTAGCGCTGATTCTTACGCAGAGCTGGATCGCCCTGGTTGGGCTGCCTCTGGCAGTCGTTTATGGCGGGGCGCTCTTCTGGTATGGAACCAAAATTGCCGGCAATCTCCT
>CAYQYJ010000148.1:0-3720 GCA_964421605.1 uncultured Ardenticatenaceae bacterium
TCCCCCTACTTGACATATCAGAATCTTGTTGTATTATTACAACAATCAGTATTGTTGTAATATCCCGCATTGTATGATGAGTAAAGAATTTCTCTTAGACAATTACGCTGGCGTTGACGAGATCGGTGAGCGGCTGCACATCCATCCTGAGTCGGTCAGGCGGCTGATCCGGCAGGGAAAGCTGCCGGCAATCAAGTTCGGCAACAAATGGCTGGTAGACAAAACCACCCTGGAACAGTTCGCCAGCCATTACGACCCTCGCCCAGGTAATAAAGCCACACTGTTTTAGCCGCCAGGCAAAACAGGTTTTCCAGATAGGTTCACGAAACTGAACTGGCACAACGGAGAGAATAACATGGTTCGAGAAGTAGGCATGGAAAACTTTGCCCGCATTCGCGTTGTCGGCATAGGCGGCGGCGGCAGTAACGCGGTGAACCGCATGATCGAAGCTGACGTCAGCGGCGTTGACTTTGTCGCCGTGAACACGGATTCACAGGCGCTGCTGCTCTCTGCTGCGCCTACGCGCATCCGCATTGGCGAAAAATCTACGCGCGGGCTAGGCGCAGGCGGTCACCCAGAACAGGGCGAAAAGGCAGCCAATGAATCCATCGAAGATTTGTACGAGGTACTCAAAGGGTCTGACATGGTTTTCGTCACTGCCGGCATGGGCGGCGGCACGGGGACAGGCGCGGCGCCCGTTATTGCCAGAGTGGCGCGGGAACAGGGAGCGCTGACCATTGGCATTGTCACCCGCCCCTTTATGTTTGAAGGCAGCAAACGCGCCTTGTCTGCGGATCAGGGGATTGAGAAACTCAAAGAGTATGTGGATACTCTGATCATCATCCCCAACGACCGCCTGCTGGAGCTAACCGATAAACGCATGTCGCTGACAGACTCTTTTCGCATGGCGGACGACATCTTGCGCCAGGGCATCCAGGGGATCAGCGAGCTCATCACTGTGCCAGGGCTGATCAATCTGGACTTTGCCGACGTTAAAGCGATTATGACGCAGAGTGGGGCGGCTTTGATGGCCGTCGGTCACGGGGAAGGGGAAAACAGAGCGCGGATGGCGGCGCAGCAAGCCATCAGTTCGCGTCTGTTGGATGTGACCATTGATGGGGCGCAGGGCATCCTGTTTAACATTACGGGCGGTCGGGATTTGAGCCTGTTTGAGGTCAATGAAGCGGCTCAGATCATCCGCGAGACGGCTCACCCCGACGCCAATATGATTTTTGGCGCTGTGATTGACGAGAACATGGGCAACAAAGTGCGGTTGACGGTCATCGCCACCGGATTTGAACACAGCCGCCCCAGCCGCCGCCAGGTGTTAGCCAGTTCTCTTTCCACGCCATCGCGCCAGGTTCCGCCGCGCGCCGCTGCACCGCGCACGACTGCGCCATCTGCTGCGCCAACGGTCACTCCGCCCGCCGCAGAGCCAGCCCCCACGGAAACAGACAAAAGCAAATTTTCGCCAGCCAATCTGGACATTCCTGCATTTTTACGCCGTCGCTAACGACAGGCATCTTCCTCCTCCATCAGAGAGGGTGACAGTCTCCAACAGGGCTGCCACCCTCTTTGCTTTATATGATAGGGATGGGTAAAAGTGCTATACTTAGGGCATGTCGCGGCAGTTAAAGGAGTATGACGTTCAGTATACGTTTCAAGTGGCGCAGCAGGCGAGCGAAGCGGTTACGGAATTTTTGTTGACGACGTTCCCGCAAACGGTAGCCGTGCATAATGTGGAGGCGGAACCCGCCTACCAGGAGCACGACATTGACCTGTTGTGGACAGTGCAGACGAGAGAAGGCGGCTTGCGCGTCTTCCTGGTGGAGGTCAAGGGAGACCGGTACCATCGCACGGGCAATTTTTTCTTTGAGACCGTAAGCAACGAGCAAAAGCAGACGCCCGGCTGCTTCCTGTATACGAAAGCCGACTATTTATTTTACTACTTTGTGGAAATTGGCCGCCTCTACAGCCTGCCCCTGGCCCAGGTACGCCCCTGGTTTATGGCTCACAGCCACCGTTTTGCCGAGCGGCGCACCAGTACGCCTGCCGGCGCTTCCCATTACATCACCGTTGGTCGCCTGGTGCCCATTGCTGTGGCGTTGGCGGAAAATGCCGGCATCCGCCAATACCAGCGCCAGGATACAGGTCAATGGAGCGAAGTCCCGACATAAGCAGACAAACCCATGCGCGCATTCCTCGAACAAGCCCGCCAGAGCGGCGACCTGATCACGATTGACCGCCCCGTCAGCGTCCACTTTGAACTGGCAAATGTGGCCCACGCCCTGGAAGGCAAACCCGTCCTCTTCACCCACATCCTGGAGCATCCTGGCTGGCGCGTTTGCGCTGGTCCCTGCTCCGATCGGCGCTACTTCAGCATGGCACTGGGCGTGCCGCAGGCAGACCTGCTGGGACATCTGACGCAGGCGCTGGCTCATCCACAAACACCCCCCATTGTAACGAACGCCCCCTGCCAGGAAGTGGTGGTGGAAAACGTGAATTTGTCCGATTTACCCATTTTGCTGCACCTGCCGCAGGACGCCGGGTATTACATCGCCAGCAACGTGGTCATTATCAGCGACCCAGAGCTAGGGCCAAACATGTGCTACCACCGGCTGCTGCGGCTAGATGAAAAGCGGTTTGCCGCCCGCATTGTGGAGCGACGCGGCACGTATAACGCCCTACAAAAAACAGCGGGGGACCTGCCTGTAGCCATCTGCATTGGCGTATCTCAGGCAGTGCATCTGGCTGCTTCCATGTCGCCGCCGCCCGGCGTGGATGAACTAACTGTAGCGCACGCCCTGGCCCCTACTCCCCTGGTCAAGTGCCTGACGAATGGGTTGTACGTGCCGGCATCCGCCGAAATCGTTCTGGAAGGGCGCATCACCAAACAACTACATACTGAAGGGCCCTTTATGGACTTGACGGAAACGATGGACATCACGCGACAGCAGCCGATCATCGAAATTGATCTGATCAGCCACCGCCGCCACCCCATTTTCCACGCCCTACTCCCCGGCGGCCTGGAACATAAAACCCTCATGGGTATGCCCAAAGAGCCCACCATTTTCGCCGCCGTCAATGAGGTAAGTCGCTGCACGGGCGTCTACATCACCCCTGGCGGCGCAAGCTGGCTGCACGCCGTTGTGCAGATTGAAAAGCAAGGCCCTGATGAAGGTCGTCAGGCTATCGAAGCCGCCTTCCGCGGGCACGGCTCGCTCAAACACGTCTGGGTTGTGGATACCGACGTTGACATTTTTGACCCGCTGGCTGTCGAGTGGGCCGTCGCCACCCGCTTCCAGGCGGATCAGGATTTGATCATCAAAGCCCACCAGCCTGGCAGCTCCCTCGATCCATCGGGCGATCACCCGCCAGGGCAGAAAAGTCGCACCGCTAAAATGGGGCTAGACTGCACTATTCCCTGGGGCGCAGATCGCCAGAAATTCCAGAAGGGGCAGTATGGTGAAATCAATCTGGATGACTATCTATAGCCAACCAATTCAGAAGCGAGAATCGCCTCACGCGGAGACCTGTAGGACAAACTGTTAGTTTGTCCGCGCAAATAACAGTTTGCACTACAGGGGCAACTCCGGCGACAAGGGAATACAGTCATGCCACGCGCTATCTTATCGGTTTATGACAAAACAGGATTGCTGTCGCTGGCTCAGGGATTAGCCAGTCTGGGTTGGGAACTGGTCGCCAGCGGCGGCACAGCCC
>CAYQYJ010000148.1:3820-8324 GCA_964421605.1 uncultured Ardenticatenaceae bacterium
CACCAAAACGCCGCCCTGTATGCTGCGTCTGCCGGCAGCGGCCCTCTGGGCGGTATGCTGCTGCAAGGCAAACCGCTTTCCTACAACAACCTGCTCGATCTGGACGCCGCCTGGGCGGCGGCTGCCAGCTTTGCTGAACCAGCCGTGGCCATTGTTAAACATCTCTCCCCTTGCGGCATAGCCGTAGACGAGACGGTCGCCGCAGCCTTCGCCCCCGCGCTGGCGTCCGATCCGGTGTCCGCCTTTGGCGGCGTCATAGGCGTCAACCGCCCGGTGGATATGGATTTCGTCATGGCGCTGGCAGAGGTGAACCTGTTTGTGGAGGCTGTGGCTGCTCCTGGCTTTAGCGCTGCCGCCCAGGAGTGGTTTGCCGCCAGAAAGAAAAGCTGCCGCCTGCTGTCCCTGCCGGATGCGCCGCCAGAGCGTTGGAGCGTGCGTTCCGTCCAGGGCGGCTTTCTGGTGCAGGAAGTGGATTACGGCGATCCGCCAACGGCGACCTGGCAGACAGCCACACAGCGGCAGCCGACAGAATTGGAATGGCAGGCGCTGCGATTTGCCTGGCAAGCCTGCCGGCATGTGAAGTCCAACGCTATTGTATTCGCCCACCAGAAAGCCACCGTGGGCATTGGCGGCGGTTTGCCCAGCCGCGTGGATGCGGTGCGCCTGGCCATAACCAAGGCTGGCGACAACGCGCGCGGCGCGGTGATGGCTTCGGATGCGTTTTTCCCTTTTGCTGATGGGATCATGGCGGCGGCTGATGCCGGCATCACCGCCATTATCCAGCCCGGCGGGTCCGTCCGCGACGACGAGGTAATCGCCGCCGCCGACCAGCGCCGCCTGGCTATGGTTTTCACGGGCGCGCGCCATTTCAAGCACTAAACAGGACAACCACACCCCATGAACCAGGCAACCCTGGCAGGTATTCTGGCTTCAACCAATAACCAGACGGAATCCGTTATCCGCCTGGAGATTATTTTCGTAGTGCTGCTGTCGGTGGCCGCCCTGGTAGCTTACTTTTCGCGCCGTCTGCGCCATTTGCCGTATACGGTAGCCCTGGTTATCGCAGGCGGGGCGCTAACCTTTATTTCTGGTGAGATAATCAGTTTTGGCGCCGACTTTGGCGACATCATCCTGCTGCTGCTGGTACCGCCTCTCGTGTTTGAAGCCACGCTGCACATTAAATGGGAAGCGCTGCGCCGCGATCTGCTGCCCATTTTGCTGCTGGCGCTGGTAGGGTCGTTGGTGGGAGCATTTCTGGTGGCCTGGCCCGTCAGCTACCTGCTGGGATTTACGCCGTTAGCCGCTTTCGCTTTTGGCGCGCTGATTTCGGCCACTGACCCGGTGGCCGTTATCTCTTTCTTCCGCGGGTTAGGAGTCAGCCAACGGCTGGCGCTGTTAGTCGAAGGGGAAAGCCTATTCAACGACGGCGTGGCTATCGTCCTGTTTACAGTGGCCCTGGGCGTGGGAGAAGCCATGCTTAATGGCGGGGATGAAACGGTTCACCTCAACCAGGCGCTGCTGCAATTCATCCGCGTGGCTGGCGGCGGGCTGCTGATAGGGAGCGCGTCTGGGTATATCGTCTCTACCATTATCCTGAAGCAGGTAGATGACCATTTAATTGAGACAGCCACGACGGTGGCGCTGGCTTTTGGCTCCTTCGTGGTGGCGGAACAGTTGCATCTGAGTGGGATTCTGGCGGTGGTGGCTGCCGGCATTTTCGTGGGCAACATCGGCAGCCAAAACACCTCCCCCACCACCCAAATTGCTCTGAACAACTTTTGGGAGTTCCTGGCTTTTACGGCTAACTCCATTGTCTTTCTGCTGATCGGTCTGCAAACGCACATTGATGATATGGTGCAAATTGCGGCCAAAATTGGGGTGGCTATCGTCGCTGTGCTGGTCAGCCGCGCCATCGTCGTCTATGGTCTGACCGCGCTCAACAATCGCTTTAACCGGACAGGACGCATCCCCATTCATTTTCGACACGTGATGTTCTGGGGCGGGCTGCGTGGGGCTATCAGTCTGGCGCTGGCTGTAAAACTGGCCGAATCGCCCAATATATTTGGACGATCCGTCACCAATGACATCGTGTTGATGACCTTTGGCGTGGTGTTGTTTACCCTGCTGGCGCAGGCAACCACACTGACCAGCCTGCTGCGCCGTCTGGGATTAACGCGCAAGCCCACGCATGTGATGGAAAAAGAACGGCAGCAGGGACAGTTGTTAGCCAAACGTGCCGGCAAAGCCACGCTAGACAAACTGTACCATGAGGGTGGGCTGGCTCGTGAAATCTGGCAGGCTATGGCTGCCGTCTACGACGAGGAAATCGTCCACGCCAGCCGCGACCTGATCAGCCATCTGCAAAATTACGCTGAGTTAAAACAGCAAATGGTGATGCAAGCGCGACAAGAGACGTTAAAAGCAGAACGGAGCGCTCTGGCTGAAGCGCTGCGCCGCGGGCTGATTGGCGAGGAAGTGTATCAAGAACTGGTCGAACATACCGATAACCGTGCGGCGGCTTTGACCATTCTGCGCCAATCCCAGGAGGAGACCGACGAAGGCAGGCCATCAACGAAGGGCATGACGCCATGAATGAAATCATTTGCGCCACACGCGGCGGGCAGGGCAGCCGCGCCGTGCGCACCCGCGCCATCGCCCTGGCCCAGGAGACAGGTCTCCCTCTTCTTTTCTTGTTTGTCGTTGACCTGCGTCACTTCCATGGGCATGATAACGTTTTATCCGAAGCGCTGCGGCAGGAAGCTTACTGGCTGGGGCGCGTGACGCTGGAAATTGCGCGGCAGCAGGCGGAAAGCGCTGGTCTTCAAGTAGAGGTTGTCATCCGCGAAGGCATCATGCGTGAGGAACTGGTGCACGTCTTACAGCAGCGGCGGGCAAACCGCCTGCTGTTGGGCGCGCCCCGCCGCGCCTCGGTCAGCGTCTTTGGCGACGACGCCATTGAGCAATTCGCGCAAGAAATCGAGCAGGAGACTGGCATCCCCACCGAAATCGTGCATCCAGAAAACGCGCCCTGAGAAGAGCCTGGCATCACCTGGTAGGGGCATATGGCATACGCCCCATATTGCATTATGGCAAGCAACAATCCGAAGCCAGTTGAGATAGAAAACCGTACAGGCAAATCCTTGCCTGATTCTGTCTATCGCGTGCTCGAAACGATGTTTGCCGCTTATCAGCAGTTGATCATTCTGTCAGAGTTTGGCAGCGGTCTGAGCGGCAGCCGTGTTTTTCTGGTGCGCCCCGTGCGTCTGGATGGACATCCTGAACTCCGCTCTGTGGTCAAAATTGATTATCAGGAACGCATTGAACGGGAGTGGCAAGCGTATCAGGCAAACATTCAACGCAGTGTGCCCAACGCAGCCGAAATGGTAGGCGCACCCACCTACCCTGTGGGAAGTCAATGGGGTGGGCTGCGCTACCCGTTGATCGGCAGCGGCGCGTTCGATATTGAGAGTCTGGCGCGCTATTATGAACATGCCAGCCATGAGGAGCTCAGTTATGTGCTGCAAAATCGCCTGTTCCGCAGCCTGGGTTCACTGTGGGCGCACATTGAGCTAAAACCAGACCTGCAGTTACAGAGTTATTACGACGATCTGCTGCCTTATAACCTGGTAATTGCGGTGGAAACGCCGCCTGCCGGCATTCCCATTCATCCCCTCATCCCCGACACCGTGAGCCAGCAATCGCCGCCTGCCGGCAGCTACGTCAGACTCGAAGGGTTCCGCGTCGTCAAAATCTTTCGCGCAGAGGGGCGGCTTTCGCTAGACGTCCCTATCGGACACAGTGGGGCTAATCGTATGCACGTGCGCGGCGTGGCTGACGTTGACCAATACCAAATCAACCAGCTCCTGCCTCACCTCCTCATTGGTCGCGTCGTAGAAACCCGCTTCGACCAGTTGCAAGTGCAGGTGAAGCGCATCATGGGGGCAGATTGGCAGGCGGGCGCACCCGTGACCTTAGCTGGCGGGCAAACGCTGCCAGACCCGATTACCGCCTTGCCCAACATCCTCAACAAATCGTTTGACGCTTATGTCGGTCGCTTGCACGGCGATCTGAACCTGGAAAACGTGCTGGTGGAGTTGGAAAGCCAGAACGCTTATCTGATTGATTTTGCCCGGTCGCGCCAGGATCACGTATTACGGGATTTGCTGCAACTGGAAATGGCGGTGGTGACGCGACTGCTGCCGCGGGCTTTAGAGGCGGGGCAAATGCCGGCAGAAACCATCTACCCCCTCTACGAACGACTGGACTGCGCCATACGCCATCCGGGGCGCGTGCCGCCGCCCCCGGGTCTGGAAAAGCCTTTTGCCATGCTCTTTACCATCCGTAACATGGCTGCCCATTACCTCTATATGGCTGACAACTGGGACGAATATTATTACGGCCTCATCCTCTACCTGATTGGCGCGTTAAAATTCCAAGACCTGGACGAACTGCCTACCGCCCCTCGCCCCAAGGAAGTCGCCTTCCTGGGCGCGGCAGCCATTCT
>CAYQYJ010000149.1:0-6605 GCA_964421605.1 uncultured Ardenticatenaceae bacterium
CAATTACTTAAGTGCATCGCACCCCTGCGGGCTTGTTGGTAAGCCAGTGCTGGCTATTTTCTGGCTCTGAAAAACAGGCGTTCGGCGGCGGGCAGTGCGGTTCCCTCTACGTCTGGAAAGGCGTCAATGTCGTGGAAGCCGGCAGCCTCAAGCGCCGCATGGATATCGTCCAATGGGTAGGCCCGCTGTGTTAAAACCAGGTCGCTGCGCTGCCAACGGTCGCCATCAGGAAAGAACAGAGTCGCGTTGAAATAGCCGATCTGCGCGGCAGCGTCATAGCGGTTATGGATCGCTACCACGTGATCATCGGCCACAATGGCGAAAGAGCCGCGCCAGCGCGCCAGATAACCTGGCTCCATGTTCAGGTCAAACAGGAACCAGCCGCCGTCATAAAGGGCAGTATGGGCGCAGCGAAAAGCAGCGATCAGGTCGTCCAGGCTGAGCAAATGGTTGAGGCTGTCAAAGGTAGAGAGAACAGCGTGGCAGGATGCCGGCATATTCACTTCCCGCGCATCAGCCAGCACAAACGTCACCCCCGGCGCATTTTCCCGCGCGTAACGCAGCATTTCTGCCGAACCATCCACGCCAGTGACGACATACCCTCTGGTCGCCAGGGCTGCCGCTAATTGACCCGTGCCGCAGCACAGGTCAAGAATATGGGCGGCGGCGGGCAGTTGGTTCAGCAATAGCTCCTGCAAGCGGGGCATCACGCGCTCCCCAAAATTTCCCCAATGTTGGTTATAGACCCAGGCAAAGCGATCATACGCCCTGTATCGTTCGACCGTAGACATCATAACTCTCCACCCAGCGTCAAGAACTCCTTGCCGTGCAGCCGGTTCTGGATACGCTCCCAGATGATTTCCAGGTCTTGTTCATGCTGCACGTAATCTAGATTGTCTGTGTCTACCGTTAGCACCGGGCAAAGCGCAAAACCAGACACCCACTCGTCATATAGCCGGTTCAGTTGGGATAGATAGGCGTCCGCGATAGATTGTTCATAGCTGCGTCCACGTTGTTGGATGCGGCGGCGCAACGTGGGTACAGAAGCCCGCAAATAGACGACGAGATGGGGCGGCTGCAGCATTTGCGAAAGCGTGCGGTATAGTTCCAGATAGTTCTGCCAATCCCGTTGGCTCATGTGACCCTGTTCATACAGGTTGCGGGCGAATATTTCCGCGTCTTCATAGACGCTGCGATCTTGCAACACCGAACTGCTGCGCTGCAAGAGTTGGTGGTGCTGTTGCAGCCGGCGCGCCAGAAAGAAGATTTGGGAGTGAAAACTCCAGCGGCTCATGTCCTGGTAGAAGTCTGCCAGGTATGGATTTTCAGCGACTGCTTCAAAAAAGGGTTCCCAACCAAGTCGCTGGCAGAGGCGCTGTGTCAGGGTAGATTTACCGACGCCGACATTGCCGGCAATCGTGATGAAATACTTTCTCATACTGTTTCCATGGGAGCGAAAACCTTCCTGGGTTGCCATTGATCGCCATCCGCAGCCACAATGCCCACGAATACGCCCGCCTGATCGTAAGCGCGAGCCAGCGGAGCGTAGGGATGGCGTGGTTGGCGGGGTAAACGACGCCCCTGATACAAGTAAGCCGCCTCCATGGGCGACAACACAAGCAGCGGCAGATGGCGCACGGCCCGGTCGCTGGGGAGTAACGCTGTCACCAGCCGCTCTGCCGTTAAATCAGCCAGCGAGACCGCCTGACTTATCTGGAATGGGCCAATCGTGGTACGTCGCAGCGCCGCTACGTGACCGCCGCATCCCAACGCCTGCCCCAAATCGTGCGCCAGGCTGCGAATGTAGGTTCCCGCGCTGCACACCACGCGCAGCGTGATAAACGGTAGCTGACACGACAACAAACTTAACTCATAGATGGTAACCATTCGCGCTGGGCGCTCCACTTCAATCCCGCGCCGCGCCAGCTTGTACAGCGGCTGCCCATCCTTCTTAATGGCAGAAAACATCGGCGGCGTTTGCTGAATCTCCCCGCGAAACTGGGGCAAAGCGGCAGCCACATCGGTAGAAGTAACGGTCACCGCTTGCGTGGCTACAATAACGCCTTCCGCATCATATGTATCTGTCTCCTGTCCCAGATGGAGCGTTGTTTCATAGGTTTTGGGCTGCTCTGCCAGGTATTCGATCAGGCGCGTGGCCCGGCCCAGGCAAACCAGTAAGACGCCTGTGGCCAGGGGGTCTAGCGTGCCGGCATGACCCACGCGACGGGTCTGGCTCAGGTGGCGTACCTGGTTGACCACATCATGCGAAGTCATTCGCTGCGGCTTATCAATGTTGAGGATACCCTCAGCGCCCCCCACCCTTACGCCTGTTTATCCGCCTGTGCTGCTGCCTGCTGTTGGATCTCTGCCAGGCTGCGGCTCACGATCAATTTTTCCGCTTTGGCTAACGGGCCAGGAATCGTGCAGCCAGCCGCCAGCGCGTGCCCCCCGCCGCCCAGACTCGTAGCCAGTTCGGCCACATTCCAGGGTGGGCGACAGCGAAAACCAACGTTCACGCGCCCGTCCGCCATTTCCATCATCACTACGCCAAACGCGGCCTCAGTCGTATTACCCAACATACTCACCAGACCCGCGCTGTTAGCCTGCCCATAGCCGGCAGCGGCTTGCTCCGCGTAACTTACCGTAGTCCACAGCAGCCCATCCTGGAACTGCATGTTGGACAGCCCTACCTGATACATGCGCAAGGTGGAGAGCGGCTTGAGATTCAACGCCTGCATCGTAATTGCCGCCAGATCGGCTCCCGCGCCCATCAGGGCGCTGGCTGCCTGAATCGTTTGCGGCGTCACCCCCACAATGCGGAAGCCCAGCGTATCTGTCACAATGCCTGTCAGCAAACTGCGGGCAATCGCTGGCGTCAACGTCCACCCAAACGCTACACACAGATCATACAAGATTTCCGCCGTCGAAGTAGCCGTCTCATCAATCAAGTTAATTTGCCCAAAACGGGTATTTGTAATGTGATGGTCAATGTTAAGAATCGGCGGGCGCGCCGCGCCAAATTGCGCTAACGACTGCCCCATGCGCTCTTCATCCCCGCAGTCAACGCCAATCACCAGGTCAAACGATTCCCCAGTTCCTCCCTTTCCCATCTCTGGTTGGCGGATGGTTGAAACGCACTCCAGAAAATGCAAATATTCGGGTACGGGATCGTCGCACGCCAGAGTGGGGCTCTTGCCTAATTGGCGCAGGATTAACCCCATACCCGTCAATGAACCAATGGCATCGCCATCTGGCGCAATGTGGGTGATAACCAAAACGTTCTGAGCCTGGTCTAAAGCATCCTGAATCGCTGATTTTATTTCGGGGGACACGCTTATTCCTCTGACCCGGCGTCCATTTCGCTCAGGTTATCCAAAAGCTGGTGAATGTGTTCTGCCTGGGATAAAGAAGGATCCCAGTGAAAATGGAGCATCGGTACGGTGCGCAAGCGCAGCGCCTGACCCAATTCCCGCCGCAAGAAACCGCTGGCGCTCTTCAAGCCAGCCATAACTTCCTCTTCGCGCGCGTCGTCGCCCAGGGCGCTGACGTAGATGTCTGCCGATTGCAGTTCGCGATCAATCTTGACCTCCGTAATGGTCAGACCGTGTACGCGGGGGTCGCGCAGTTCGCGCAGGAACAGTTCGCTCAAGATAGTGCGAATCTGTTCTGCTGTGCGTTGTTGTCGAATTTTACTCATAAGAATTTCCTGTGGGCGCACGATGTCGCCTACACTGCGCCCGTTCCTCTTAAACCGGTTCTTTTCGCTGCGTCACAAAGAATTCAATGATGTCCCCTGGCTTAACGTCATCCCAATTTGCCAGCGAGACGCCAAACTCAAAACCAGCTTTCACTTCGCGCACGTTATCCTGCAAATGTCTGAGGGTGGAAACATTGCCTGTATACAGCAGCGTGTTGCCGCGAATAACGCGGGCGCTGGCGTTGCGCCGCGCTTCACCCGTGCGCATAAAACACCCTGCCACTGTGCTGATGTTGCGGATATGGAAGATTTGTCTGACTTCGGCGCGGCCAATAATCACTTCCTCGTACACGGGGGACAACATGCCCTTCATGGCGCGTTCCACATCTTCCAGGAGTTTGTAGATGATAGTGTACAGCTTGATTTCTACGCCCTCGGTGCTGGTGGTGACGCGGGCGGCGCTGTCTATAGCCACGTTAAAGCCAAGCACCACCGCATCAGAAGCCGACGCCAGCATGATGTCGTTTTCTGTAATGTCTCCTGTGGCCGCGCGTAAAATATCCAGACTGACTTCATCCATGTGAAGTTTGTTTAACGAGTTGACAATAGGTTCCAGAGAACCCTGAACGTCTGCCTTTATGATGAGATTAAGAGTCTTGGTTTCTCCCTCCAGCAGTTTGGCGAAGAAATCGTCCAGACTCACGGGACGCCTGGTCGCTATTTGCCGCCCTCGTTCCAATTCGATTTCGGCTACAATCTTGCGAGCCGTTTTTTCGTTGTCCACTATTCGGAACTGCTCGCCGGCCCCTGGGATACCGTTCAGCCCAGAAACCGAAACGGGGGTTGAAGGAAGAGCTTTCTTAATGCGCTTGCCGCGATAATCAAACATAGAGCGAATGCGCCCATAATGCTCGCCTATAAGCAGCGTATCTCCTTCGTGCAGTGTGCCGTTTTGCACGAGCAGGGTGGTCATGGCGCCGCGCCCCTTTTCCAGTTTGGCTTCCAACACCGTACCTGTGGCGGGAGCATTGGGATTAGCGCGAGGCCGCGCTTCTTCCGCCGTCAGCAGGATAGCTTCCAGCAGGTCCTCAATTCCCCATCGCTCTCGGGCTGATACTTCGATAACCATTGTGTCGCCATCCCATTCGTCTGGCGTCAGACCAATTTCTACAAGCTGCTGCTTGACCCGACTGGGGTTGGCGGAGGGTAAATCAACCTTGTTGAGGGCTACGATAATGGGGACGTGGGCGGCGCGTGCGTGGTCAGCGGCTTCTCGGGTTTGCGGCATCACCCCATCGTCAGCCGCCACGACCAGAATAGCAATGTCGGTTGCCTGGGCGCCGCGCGCCCGCATCGCCGTGAACGCTTCGTGGCCCGGCGTATCCAGAAATGTAATCGTTTTGCTTTCGTGCTCAATCTGATAAGCGCCAATATGCTGCGTGATGCCGCCAGCTTCCCCTCCCTGCACGTTCGTGGAGCGGATAACGTCTAGCAGGGAGGTTTTGCCATGGTCAACGTGCCCCAGCATGGTGATCACGGGCGGCCGCGGCAACAGGTTTTTCTCTTCTTCTTCCGCCAGGATTTGGCGCCATGCCGGGCGTTCGAAGTCTTCTTCTTCCTCAGGTTGTTCCGTGACGGTGGGTACGGCCTCAAAGCCCAGTTCGCCCGCCACGATAGCTGCCGTGTCGAAGTCAATCTGCTGATTGATATTCGCCATAATACCGTTGGTCATCAATTCCTTGATGATCGTGATCGGGCTTTGTTCCATTAAGGTCGCCAGATCACGAACGGTAATAAAATCAGGTAGTTCAATGATCTTTTTTGTGGGGGTCGTCATAAATTCTTTTCCCTGCGCTGTAGTACGGTCTACGCAAACCGGTTCTGAAGTGGATAGGCATTAGGGTGATGCCGGCAGCGGCGCCGCTCGCTTGAGACATTCGCGCCATAGGCCAGCAGGAGGGTCACCGTAAGCAAACTCCTATATAAAACATAACCGGCACTTTGAAGGAACAGGTGCGAACCCTGTTTTATTCAGAAGTGCCGGTCGCTTGATTTATTGCCCAATGGAGTCAATCTGACTCAGGGAATTTCAAAAATCAGTGCATGATATTTCTCATTCCCTGCCGCCTGGCTCGTCATGGTCAATAACGGTCAATTTATATGCTGCAATGACCTGCTTCTCGGCAGATGTTAAAGTTACTTTCCAGGCCTTATTGAGGATCTGCCCATGAATGGCTTTATCCCAGCAGGCTGGTTGAGAGCATAAATAAGCGCCGCGTCCGCTGCGTTTGCCGGTGGGGTCAACGAGGACGCCCCCCTCGTGAGGAGGGTCAGCCGGGATGTACACCAGCCGGATGAGGCGGCGCTTATCCGTTTTCTGACCACAGGCAATACACGTGCGCTGTGGCATGTGTTTGCGGGGTGGTTGTGATTTTGCCGGCATGGCTGTCAACATCTCGACGCCAATCGAAAGACGCCAGCCCTGTTATAAGGCGCTGCTGCCCAGAACATTCTCACAATTCCTGTTTCACCGCTTAAAAATCATCCAGGTCGCCAAATTCTTCCCAACTTTCGCGATGGCGACTGCCCTTGCGTTTTCGCTTCGTTACGGTTTCGCCTGTAGACTCGTCGTAGACGTACTCCTTACCCTTGTGCTTTTTGCCGCCCTTCCGGGCCGTGCCAGAGTCTACAACCGTTTCTATTTCTTCGGGGGCGGGTTCTGTTACTACCACAATAGTTGGTTTCGGGGCAACCGGTTTCTTAGTTACTGTTGGCTGTACCAACGGCGCAGCCAGATTGTCAATAGGCGCTGGCGGGGTAACAGCTTCCGGCTCAACCGTTGCCGGCGCTTTTTCCACTGCCGTTTCGGCGACTGTCGTTTCGGCGACCGCTGCTTCAGCGACTGGTG
>CAYQYJ010000149.1:6705-8259 GCA_964421605.1 uncultured Ardenticatenaceae bacterium
CTGTCTGCTGCGCATAATAAGCGACGACAGCCTCTTGAACGGCTTCTAGAGATTTCTCGCCAAAACCTTTCAGTTTGAGCAGCGCTGCCTGGCCCAGTTCGATGTGGAACATAATGTCGCCAACCGTGTTGAGTTCATTTTCCTCAAGCAAATTGACGATGCGCGCTGGCAGATCCAACACAGTGATAGGTAGTTCCCACGCTTCTTTGGGGATGCGCTTGCGCGCTTCGGCTCGCTGCTTGCGACCTTCTTCCATCTTGCTGGCGCGTTCGCGCAGCACACGCCCCAACGTGCTGGCTACAAAGCGATTTAGCAGGTTGTAATCCTCAGCCGTAATCGGGCGTGAAGCTTCTTTCTTGGCTAATACCAACTGTACCTGCTCTAGCATTTCCTTGTTGCGGGCCACGTTTCGGTCTACTGCCGGGTCGTCCAACAACTGTAGCGATTCGGCGGCGGATTCCGTCATGCTCTTGATGTCAATGCGCCATCCTGTCAATTTGGCTGCCAGACGAGCATTTTGTCCTTCGCGGCCAATAGCCAGCGAAAGCTGGTCGTCAGGCACAATGACCACCGCCGTCTTTCCTTCTTCGGGATCATCCTCCAGGAAGACCTGCGCTACACGCGCCGGGCTCAACGCTTTGGCGATAAATGTTGGATGGTCAGCATCCCACTCAATCACATCAATCTTTTCGTCGTTCAGTTCCCGCACAATGCTCTGGATACGCACGCCGCGCATACCCACGCACGCCCCCACCGGGTCAACCCCTGGTTGCAGGGCCATCACAGCCACCTTAGAGCGCGCGCCTGCTTCACGGGCAATGCTTTTGATTTCCACTTGCCCGTTGTAAATTTCTGGCACTTCCAACTCTAGCAAGCGGCGCAGCAAATTGCGGTGGTTGCGGCTGACGATAATCTGCGGGCCACGGTTTGTGCGCCGCACTTCCAACACGTACACCCGAATCTTGTCGTGAGGACGATACCGTTCCGTGCTTACCTGTTGGCCGCGCGGCAGTGTCGCTTCTGTCCGGCCCAGCCCAATGGTGATGTTTTGCCCGCTGATGCTTTGCACCGTGCCATTGACAATTTCCCCCTCGCGGGCCGAAAAGTCTTCGTATAATTGTTCTCGTTCTGCTTCGCGCACGCGCTGCAAGATCACCTGTTTGGCTGTTTGGGCGGCAATGCGCCCAAAATGCGTGGGCGTGCTGTCCATAAGAACCATGTCGCCCAGTTCCACATCTTTATGACCGGCGGAACGGGCATCATCAATGCGCACTTCCGTGCGATCATCAATGATGGAATCTACCACCTCTTTCTCGGCATAAACTGTGGGTTCGCCGGTGTGGCGGTCAATTTCCACCACAACCTGTTGGTTGCTGCTGGCATTGACATTCCGCCGATAAGCCGAAACCAGCGCCGTTTTCAAGGCTTCGATGACTACGTCCTGCGACAGATTGCGCGACTGGCAGATTTCATTAAATGCTACAAGGAATTCGCTTTTCACTGAGTCAACCCTATAACGAATTGATTTTTGTCCTAATAAAACAAAAAAGTGGG
>CAYQYJ010000150.1:0-8246 GCA_964421605.1 uncultured Ardenticatenaceae bacterium
TGCTGAGCATAGTCGAAGTAGCCGTCACTACGAACTTATTTCTGGACAATTACTTGACGTTCCCCGCCCGTGCAGGACGCAGATAACGCTGTTAAGACGCTGATAGGTGCTGATCTGTCAGGCGCGATTAGCGAACCGAGATTTCACCGCCAGGATACGAAGGTCGCCAGGTTTAGATCGCCTTCATCCGCGCTTTATCAGCGTCATCTGCGTTCTGTCCAGCAAAGAGCCGTCAAGGCGATACGACTATGTTTTTCGTCAGCACGCTGTTCTCGTCGTCAAACGTATACCCAGAGCGCTGCATCCCCAGAATGGTCAGGTTGTAAAGCCCCGTGCCATCCGTCGTTAAAAAGCGAGCAATGCCGCTGGCGTTGGTCAGCGCATTCCGGTTCTGCACCGTGCCGTCCGGCAGCGTCCACCGAGCCGCCACCACCGTGTCGCTCATGGGCTGGTTGTTTTCGTTGCGCACAAAAACAAACCCACCCACCAGGTAACCATCGCCGTAGGGAATAGACACCCCATAAATGCCCACCGAGCGCAGACAGTTCTCCGTGCATTCGTAGGCATTCTGGTAAAGCTGCCAATCCAGTTTTTGCGCTGACAGTTCCAGGTAGGGAGACAGGGCAAACCCGGCCAGAAGAATTAACAAAACAATCATACTGCGACTGAATGTCTTCATAAATTTTCCTCCATCATGTTGAAATAAACTGGGCGACGACCCAACTCCTGGCGGATAAGCCGGGTCAAATCAGCACGGCTGATCAAAAATCCTTAGCGACTGGCACTTCTGGGCGCTGCTCTACGACAAGCTGCCGTTATTCTACCAGGGTGCAGCGCAGTTACAAGCAGCAAAATGCGGACGGGAGCAGGTCAAACGCTTGTCGCGCAGGCATCCTGCCCGCGCCTCCCGCCTAAATGAAACATGCGCCATGCGGCGCGTCTGGGTAGTTATTCGTTGTATGCCGGCAATTTCTCCAAAAGCTGCACCAGCGTTACCTGCCACTCTTTCGTCCCCGTTTTCCAAGACATCCAAATAGCCGTGCGACTCACGCGCACATGCTCCCCCAGGAACCGCTGCAAGCGAAAGCGGCTAATTTGTTCCAGCCGCGGCCAACGCAGCCGGATCTGATCGTTCTCCACCGTAACCCCGACCACGCCCGCCGCCGCCGCCAACGCCTTGATGCGAAGCTGGTATAGCAAATTGTCCACCGGGTCAGGAATAGGGCCAAAGCGATCAGCCAGTTCTGCCGCCATCCCATCAATCTCCGCCAGCGTTTCCAATCCAGCCATACGGCGGTACAGTCGCAGCCGCAGCGCCGCGTCAGGTACATAATCAGTGGGCACGTAAGTTGCCAGGGGCAAATCAATCAGGATGCTTTCGCCCAATTCCGGCGGGGCAATCTCGCCGCGCCGTTCCGCCTTCTTCCGTTTGACGGCGCTGGCTAACAGCCTGGTGTACAGGTCAAACCCTATAGCCGCAATGTGACCGCTCTGGCGCGCGCCTAACAGGTCGCCCGCGCCGCGAATCTCCAGGTCGCGCATGGCAATGGCATACCCCGCTCCCAGATGAGACTCCTCAGCAATCGTCTCCAGGCGCGCCTGCGCATCCGGCGTCAGCGTGCGCCAGGGGGCATGGAAAAAGTAAGCGTACGCCCGGTTCATGCCGCGCCCCACCCGTCCGCGTAGTTGGTGCAACTGCGACAAGCCGAACTGCTCTGCCCGATCCACAATCAACGTGTTGGCGTTGGGGAAGTCTAGACCGCTCTCAATGATCGTCGTACTCAGCAGCACATCTATTTCATCGTCGGCAAACCGCTGCATCACGTCTTCCAGTTCCCGCTCACCCATCTGCCCGTGCCCAATGGCAATCCGCGCCTGAGGCACCAGGCGTTGAATCTGGTTATAAACGATGTCAATCGTTTGCACGCGATTGTGCACCAGAAACACCTGCCCGCCGCGATCCAGTTCCCGTACAATGGCCCGCCGCAGCAGCGTCTCGTCTGCTTCGCCAACGTACGTCTGTACAGGCAGCCGTTCCGCTGGCGCGGTGGCAATGATGCTGATGTCGCGCGCTCCTGTCAGCCCCAGATGCAGCGTGCGCGGAATGGGCGTAGCCGTCATAGTCAACACATCCACTTCCTTGCGCAGTTGTTTCAGCAGTTCCTTATGCCGCACCCCAAAGCGCTGCTCCTCATCTATAATGAGCAGTCCTAAATCCTTAAAGGAAACGTCTTCTGACAGCAGCCGATGCGTGCCAATGACAATATCCACCTGCCCGCCGCGCAGATCTTTGATAATCTGATCCTGCTGCGATGGCGTGCGAAAACGGGACAGCATCTCGACACGCACCGGAAACGGCTGCAGCCGTTGTTTGAAGGTGTTGTAATGCTGCTGCGCCAGAATGGTCGTGGGAACCAGAATACCCACCTGCTTACCGTCCAGCACAGCTTTGAAGGCGGCGCGCAAGGCTACTTCCGTTTTGCCATACCCTACGTCGCCGCATATCAGACGATCCATTGGCTGTGCGCGTTCCATGTCCGTTTTAACGTCCGCAATGGCGTTGAGTTGGTCTTCCGTCTCCTGGTACGGGAAGCTGGCTTCCATTTCCGACTGCCAGGCGCCGTCGGGGGCAAAAGCGTAGCCCGGCGTCATTTCGCGCTCGGCGTACAGCTCCAGCAGTTCATCAGCCATTTCGTCTACCGACTGTTGGGCGCGGGCTTTGGCTTGGCCCCAGGAACGATCCCCCAGGCGGTTGAGCGACGGCGTCGCCTCGTCGGGCCCCACCCACTTGCTCAGGCGGTCGGCATGGTGGACGGGCACAAACAAGATGTCGCCGTTGCCGTATTGAAGCTGTAAATACTCTCGTTCCGTGCCGCCCACCGAGCGCACCACCAGACCCGTGAAGAGGCCAATGCCATGCTCCAGATGCACCACATAGTCGCCCGCTTTGATGTCGGCAAAGAACGTTTCGGGAGCAATGGGGCGGGCGGGACGGTTACGGCGGGGAGCGGGGCGGTTCCAGCCAAACAGTTCGGCGTCGGTGAGCAGATTCAGCAGCACTTTATTCTCAGGCATCCGCTCAATCAGGAAGCCTTCGCTGAGGCTGCCCTGAACAAAGGTCAGGCTGGGTTGGGGCGGCAGGTCAGACACCGTTTCCACCGGATGGTAAATAGAGGGGGCGATGAGGCTTTGCCTGCCGGCATCTGATCCCTCCTCGCGCCATAACTCAGCCAACCGCTGCGCCTGGCGGCTGACAACCAGCGTCCGTTCCCCCTGCTTTTGCCCGTAAGCCAGTTGGCTCAGCAGCGGCTTGATCTGTCCGCCGTAGCGCGGCCCCGGCTGGAACAACTGCGCCAGCGCGTCTACTCCCTGATCGGATGGCTTTTCATAGTGTTCGCCCAATGTCAAGACGCGGCGGTAAGCCAGCCTGGCTTGCATATCTTCCCAGCTAAAAAGCGGGCTGCGATACCCTGGCGGCAGGCTAACTTGTTCCTCCGCCAACTGGTCGGCGTGGTCGTGCAGTTCCCGTACCATCTGCTGCAAAACGTGCCAGTCATCTACCACCACCAGAGCGTTTGCCGGCAAATAATCCAACAGCGAATCGGGCCGGCTGTATAGCAGTGGCAAATAATATTCCAGATTGGGCGACGGAACGCCGCTGGCTAGAGCCGGGATGTCGTCTTGCCATGCCGGCAAATCATCCTCTTTCCGCGGCGCAGCTTCCTGCAAAACAACCCCCAGCGTCTGCATCTCGCCAGGCATCGCCTCCCGCGCTGGCGGAATAATGATGCGCTCCAGCAAACTATCAGCCACGTCTGCCGACCGCTGCGTAGCCGGATGGAAATAGCGCATCGTGTCTATTTCGTCCCCAAAGAACTCAATACGCACCGGATAAACTGCCGCGACGGGGAACACGTCCACAATGCCGCCGCGCTGGCTGAACTGGCCGGGCGCTTCCACCACCGCCACCGCCTCATACCCCGTGTGCAGCCAGTTTTGCCGCAGCCTGTCCAGGTCTACTACCTGCCCCACGCGCAAAGTGCGCATCGCCTTCAGAAACTGTTGGCGTGGCGCTGTCTTCTGCAACAAAGCCCGCGCCGATGTGATAATGAGCGGCGGATGGGGCAGCGGCGGCGAGTAGGGCATTTGCGCCGATGTTAACTGGGAGAGTACAGCCAACCGCCCCAGCCGGCTGCTCTCGCTCCATGGTCCGCGCTCGAATGGTAAGGGAGTTGGCTCCAAAAAGCGCAGCGGCTGAAAATCAGCAGGCAGCCAGGCGGCCAGGTCTTGCTGCCAGATCGGCACAGCATCAATACGGCCCGTGACCAGCACAATGGGCGCGTTCATATCCAGATAGAGGCGAGTCAACAGCGGGGGCCAGACGCTGCGGGGTAAACCCAACGGTTCCACTTCCCCGTCTTCTGCCACTCTCTGCCGCAGTTGGACGTAGGGCGGCAATTGCTCAAATAACGCCAGTAAACCAGAAATGTTCATGCAGGTAAATACGAGTTACGAAGGATCGGCGATGGGACCATTGTGGCGGCTCATAGCCAGTTGGATCCCCTGGCTGAGAAAGGTCTCCACCGCAGCCGCCGCTTCTTTGAGTAAAATGTCCACAATGACCTGTTCGCTGGCATTGAAATTTTGCAGGACGTAGGCGGCTGCCGGCATCTGCCCTGGCGGACGACCAATGCCCAGACGCAGCCGGGGAAAATCGTCGCCCAAATGCTGAATAATAGAGCGCATCCCATTATGCCCGCCAGCGCTACCTTTCTGCCGCAAGCGCAGCGTTCCCAAAGGCAGGTCAAGCTCGTCGTAAATAACCAGCAAATGGGTTAGAGGAATCTTAAAAAAACGGGCTAACTGCCCCACGGCCTGACCGCTGTTATTCATAAACGTTTGCGGTTTGACCAGAATTACAGGCGTCTGCGCGATTTCGCCATCGCCAAGCAAAGCCTGGTTACGCGCCTTGCCCACTTGAATGCCATACGCTTGCGCCAGCGCATCAATACACATAAAGCCAATGTTGTGCCGGTTCTGGCGATATTCCCGACCAGGGTTGCCCAAACCTACAATCAAAGCGCGCTGGCGCGCCGATTCAGATGAGTCGCCATCGTTTGCGGGACGTGAGAATAAAGCATATCTGGCTTTGCTTAACATTTTGACTAACTCACCTGCGCTAATCTCAACGGCTCAATCGTTTACGCACCTGGCGGCGCAGGCTGCGCCCCAGCCAGCGCATGGTCAGGTAAAGACCCAGTACAGCAAATAGGGCGCCTGTGATCCGTGCGCCAGCCCAAAAGGCGCGGGCGAAGCGGCTCGTGTCAATAGCCGTAATCTGCCCCAGCAAGCCGCCCGCGCCAGCTTCCTCCTCGCCGCGCCCGCGTTCGGGGTCCAGGGAGACGACGTTGACCGCCGTAGCCAGCGGCGTCAGCGTGGCAAAGGGCGTCAAAGTAGGCAGCGATTGGGGCGGCGGCGTAGCCAGCAGCGTGGCGTTAAAAACTGGCGACGCGGCAGCGGCAATCGTCACCGTAGCCGTAATCGTCGGCGTAGCCGTGGGCGTATCATTAGAAATCGTAAAGCCGGCGACGAAATACTCGTCGTAATTGTAATCCTGGCGCACCACCCGCAGCCGCAGTTGGTAAATGCCATCCGGAAAAACGGGCGCGTTGGCGTTGCGACCCACAGTCGTGTCCCACAAAGCCAGGGTTCCATTGCTCACCGGACTGTCGCTTTCGGCAAACACGATCCAGTCGCCGCCGGGCGGGGATTCCCGTCGAAAAGCAAGTTCGTAGCGCAAAAAGTTGGCATCGGCGGCGCTGCCTTCGACGGCCACAATGCCGGCAATTACGTCGCCCGTCGCTGGTTTTTGAATGCCATTGCCGGCAATCTGCGCCCAAACAGGCGCCAGCCACCACAGCGCCCCTAACCAACCCAACAACCCGCCGCTTACCAGCTTTACCAGTTGCCTTTGTCGTTTGTTCAGTTTATCCATCATCGAAATTCGCCAGACATAAACCGAATAGCATAGTCTAACACAGGTAATACAGCCTGACGAATCAATGCGCGCCGCTTGGCTTAATCATAGGTTGTGTGTCATAATCAAATGGTCAGCGCGCCTATAGGCCCGCCATTCTAAACAGGGTATTTACCTGCCATTTCCAGGTCTCTCCTTTTTACGCGATTGACCTGTCCAGAGCATTGTCACAACCCGGAGTAACCCTATGAAATCTCGTCTCTCAGATACGCTTCTTCTCCTCCTGAGCCTGGCGCTACTCGCCATCGTGGCGGCTTGTGGCCCAGTGAATGCGCCAACTTCTATCGCGCCGGAGGCTGGCGCGCCAGCTTCTGAACTGGCAGAGAGCGCCAGCGAAGCGCCAACCGCCACCACCAGCGTTGCGCCAACGCTGCCATCTGATACGCCTGCAACCAATGAACTCGCTGCCGTCAAGCCTTCCATCGCCATTGACCCGGCACGCAGCGGCACAACCGAAGATGGTCTGCCTGTGGGCTTCACCATAGAGGGATACCCGTATATGGGCGATCCCAACGCGCCCGTCCTCATGGAGGAATACTCCGACTATCAATGTCCGTTCTGCGCTCGCTTCTTCCAGCAAACGTTAACCGAACTGCGCCAGAACCAGATTGCTAATGGCGAACTGCTGCTCGTCTTCCGCGACTTTCCGTTGGACAGCATCCACCCCCAGGCGACGCCTGCCGCCAACGCTGCCCGCTGCGCTGGCGCGCAGGGCCCGGTGCAATATTGGGCCATGCACGATTTGCTCTTCAACACCGTTTCCCAATGGAGCAACAACGGCTATGAGCAAGTCTTTAACGACCTGGCTTCCCAGGCAGGTCTGGACACGACCCAGTTCGCCGCCTGTATAGGTGGGCTGACCCTCAATGACGCCGTCAAAGCCGATTTCCAACATGGACAGGCTCGCGGCGTCAGCAGCACCCCGTACTTCTTCCTCAACAACCAACCCCTGGTTGGCGCGCAGCCCTTGTCTGTATTCAATCAGGCGATTGCGCTCGTTTTGAGCGGTGAATCTATCGCCGCTGCCCAACCTACCGCCGCCCCCAGCCAGCCGGCGCTGGCGCCCACGCCCGCCACGCTGTCCACCAACTTTGCCGCCGTCAAAGGCGACCCCAACGCCCCCGTGACCATCATTGAGTTCACCGACTACCAATGCCCGTTTTGCCAGCGACACGCGCAGGAAACCCTGCCCACCATCATGGAAGAGATGGTAGACGCGGGCCAGGTGTATTACATTGTCAAGGACCTGCCGCTGGAGAATATCCACCCGGCAGCGCGCGCCGCCGCCAACGCCGCCCGCTGCGCTGGCGACCAGGGCGCTTATTGGGAAATGCACGAAGCGCTGTTTGCCAACCAGAGTCAGTGGGGCAGTGGGGAAACGGACACCAACCAGAGTCTCATTGACCTGGGCGTCAGTCTGGGGTTGGACGAAGCCAGCTTTACCGCCTGCGTCGCTAACCAGACGTACGACAGCCAGGTGATGGATAACCAGCAAGAAGCCCTGTCATTAGGCGTGGGCGGTACGCCTTTCTTCTTTGTGAATGGCTACCCCCTGGACGGCGCCCGCCCGCTGGAGCATTTCCAGATCGCTGTGCGCCTGGCTAGCGAAGGCACGCTGGCGGAAGCATACGTATCCCAATCCCCACCCACGCCCTCTGCGCCGCCCACCCCATCCGGGCCCGTGGACGTGTCTCTGGATAACGGCTTTGGCATTGGCGACCCCAACGCCCCCGTACAAATCGTGGAATTCACCGACTACCAATGCCCGTTCTGCAACCGCCACCATTTGCAAACCTACCCGCAGCTTCTGGAGCAGTATATCAATACGGGCCAGGTGTATTATGTGGTAAAAGACTTTCCGCTGACCTCTATCCATCCCCAGGCGTTTCTGGCATCGGAAGCAACCTGGTGCGCTGGAGAGCAAAGGGCGCAGGCAGAAATGGCTGACCTGTTGTTTGCTACGCAAGGCGAATGGGGCAGCGACGAAGCCGCCAACTTGTTTACAGAATATGCCGGCACGCTAGGCCTGGACGCCGCCGCTTTTCGTGAATGCCTGGACAGTGGCAAATACACCGACGTGGTAGATAGCAATCTGCAACAAGGGATAGGGTTGGGCATTACAGGCACGCCCACATTCTTTATCAACGGCAACATTCTCGTTGGCGCCTACCCCATTGACGCCTTCGCGCAAGCCATTGAACAGGCTTTA
>CAYQYJ010000151.1:0-8239 GCA_964421605.1 uncultured Ardenticatenaceae bacterium
ATGTCGTTGATATAATCAATAACGCGGCGCTCCAGCGGCAGATGGCGACTTTGCTGGTCATAATAGCCAATACGCACCGTGTCTCCCCAATCCAGCACGCCGCTGTCAGGTGCAATCTCGCCCGCCAAAATGTCCAGGAACGTGCTTTTGCCCACGCCATTGGGGCCTATCAAGCCAATACGGTCGCCGGGAACCAGCTCGAAATCCACGTTGGCAAACAGCGTCAGGTCGTCGAAAGATTTGCGCAGACCGCTGGCTTGCAGCACTTTTTTGCCCAGCCGCCGCCCGCCCAGCGCCATAGCCACCCGCTGCTCGCCGGAGTCATAAGCGATACGCTGCATCTCTTCGATACGCTGCTGGCGCGCCTTTTGTTTGGTACTGCGCGCCTGCGCGCCGCGCCGCAGCCACTCCAGTTCCCGCCGCAGTTGCGTTTGCCGCTTTTCTTCCTGGGCGCTCAACGCTTCGTGCCGCAGTTGGCGCAGTTCCAGATATTGGCTGTAGCTGCCTGGATAACTGAGCAGTTCGCGGCGATCAATTTCCACAATGCGGTTAGCCACGCGATCCAGAAAGTAACGGTCGTGCGTCACCATGAAGAGAGCGGCGGGCATCTCCCGCAAGAACCCTTCCAGCCAATCTATGCTTTCGGCGTCAATGTGGTTGGTGGGTTCATCCAGCAGCAGCAAATCGCCAGGGTCAATGAGGACGCGCGCCAGCGCTACCCGTTTGCGCTGCCCACCGCTCAAACTCCCCAGCCGGGCGTCAAATTCGCTGATTCCCAGGCGAGTAAGAATTGCTTTGGCGCTGGCTTCCGCTTCCCAACCGCCCAGGCGGGTCATCTCATCGCTGAGGTGGGCCAGGTGGGTTTGCCAGTCGGCGTTCAGAGGATCGCGCTGCAAGGCGTGGCTGGCTTGTTCGTATTGGCGCAGAATGCGAATGTGGGGCACATCGCTGGCGAAGAGGGTTTCCAGGACGGTGAGATTGTCGTCGAGGGGTGGGTCCTGGGGCAGATAGCGCACGCGCACGCCGCCCCAAATGGTGACGCTGCCCTGGTTGGGAGATTCAATGCCGGCAATCAGTCGCAGCAGTGTCGTTTTGCCGCTGCCATTGATGCCGATCAAGCCGATCCGATCCCCCTCGTTGATCAGCAAATTCACCCGATTCAGCAGCACCCGTTCGCTGTATTGGTGCGTGACGCCAGTGAGGGTGACGAGGTTCACAGGCTAATCATCCTGGCGTATTCAAGCGCGGTTAAGCTGACCGGTGACAAAGCGACGGGCTGTTTCCGCCAGCACGGCAGCGCCAACGGGAATAACGCTTTCGTCAATATCGAAAATATCGGTGTGGTGGTGGCGGGCGACGCCATCGGGGGTGGCCGCGCCTAACATGAACATGGCCCCTTTCGTCTCTTGAGCCATATAGGCGAAATCTTCCGCGCCCATGCCAAACTCCATGTTGCGCACGCATTCGCTGCCAATCATGTCTTGCGCCGTTTGCCGCATCCAGCCGTTCACTTCTGGCGTATTGAAGAGAGCCGGATACCCTCTGTTGATTTTCAGCTCGTAGGAGCCGCCCATGACGGTACTCAGGCGCAGCGCATTTTCAATTTCTGCCCACAGTTTTTGGCGCACATCTTCGTGATGGGAGCGGATGGTGCCTTCGAGCAGGATTTCATTAGGAATGACGTTGGTCGTAGCCCCGCCCTGGATGTGTCCCAGACTGACGACGCAAGGGCGTAGGGGGTTGATCAGGCGGGAGGGGATGGCGTAGATTGCCGGCAAAATCGCCGCCAGCATATAGATAGGATCGGAACCTTGATGAGGATAAGCGCCATGCCCACCGTGCCCACGAATCCAGGCCTGGAAGGAGTCCACGGCTGCCAGACTGTAGTTATCCTGGAACAGGCAAAGACCGCTGGGTCGATCGGAAGCGACGTGCAAGGCGATAACCACATCCAGGTCTGCCAACGCCCCATCTTGAATCATGGCCTGGGCGCCGCTGATACCCTGCGCATCAAATGTTTCTTCGGAGGGTTGGAACAGAAACCGGACGCTCCCTTGCCAGTTGTCTTCGCTCAGGCTCTGCTTGAGCAAATGAGCCACCCCCAGCAAAATAGCCGTATGCGCATCGTGACCGCAGGCGTGCATCACGCCCGGATTTTGCGACGCATACGCGCGGTTTGTTTTTTCCCAAATGGGCAAGGCGTCCATATCGGCGCGGATGCCGATGGTGGGACCCTGCCCATTCCCAATCTGGGCGGTCACACCGGTGCGCCCAACGCCAGTTCGTGGCTCCAGGCCAATCTCTCGCAGGGTGTCGGCTACCAGAGCGGCGGTGCGAAACTCCTGGAAACTGAGTTCAGGATGCTGGTGAATGTCGCGGCGAATACGAATAAGTTCATCAGCAAGGCGATGCGCTCTATCTAACATAGGCTTCTCCAGATCAGGCAGTTGAGACTAATTCTGGCAAGACCGGAACGGTCTCCAAGACTGCTCCAGTCTAACAGCTTGGTTTTGTTGGCTGTTACTTGTTTTCTGTTGCCTGTGCAAACAGCCCGGCGGCGGAAATGTTCAGGCCAGCAAAATTGGCAAAAGTCACGTCATCAAAGGGCAAGGCGTGCTGCGTTTTCAAACGCAGCATCAGCGTCAGATAATTGTCTAGAATTCGTTTTTCCCAATCCAGGCCAATCTGGGTAGCCACTGCTTTGAGGGCGGATTCTTCCCCTTCCAGTTCCACAAAATTGCCAAAGGGCATTTCGTCCAGCACGATTTCGACGCCGCCGAATTCGGCGCTGCCAGGGCTGACAAAGGTCTCGCGATATTTTTCGTATACCTGGCGCGGCAGAAAACCTATCCGTTCCAGAATGGTGTGGACCTGGTCAAAGTCGCTGACTTCCACTTCTATTTCTTCGCGCACTTTGGCTTCAGCATTGGCAGGTTGGGGGGGGATGCTTTTGAAGGTGAGCCGGGCGCGGGCGTCCTGGCGCAGCCGCAGCAGTTGCCCGCGGCGGGCCAGCCCGTCCCAGGCGTTGTCAAAGCGAATGTTGCGCTCATAGGTGCGGGGATGGCGGGAGGGGATGCCGGCATTTATCAACCGCTCCCGAAAAGCTGGCAGGTCGTCTAGCCAGAACTTGACCTCCACCTCCAAATTCTTCGGGGTATTCCCCATGATCTATGCCGCCTTTTCCCCTTCGGGGTCACCCACGATTACCAGCGGCTGCCCTTTTTCCACCGAAACGCCCCCTTCCACCAGCACCCGTTTGACGACGCCAGCGCGGGGCGTTTTGAGTTCATTCTCCATTTTCATGGATTCCAGGATAACGACCGTAGCCCCCTTGTTGACGGCGCTGCCGGCAGGCACAGGCGCGCGCACAATGATGCCAGGCATAGGCGCTTTGATCGTGACTTCGCCATTGACGCTGTTGACTTTCCCTTGCGCCTGGTTGAGTAAAACCAGGCGTTCGTCTTGCACGCGAACCGTGTACAGTTCTCCTGCCAATAAGACTTCCCAAAACCCCTCCCGCTCTTCGATAACCGCCTCAATGGAACGGTTATTAAGCAGCAAAGACAACATACCGCCTTCGCCCAGCGGCTGCAAATCAATCTGGTAAGGTTCGCCATTAACCAGGAGGTGGTCGGGCTGCACGACTTCAATGCTAAAGGTTTCGTTATCTACAAGGGTTACATATTTCATATTAACTTCCGGAGATTGGTTACCGCCTCCTTCGAAAATAGTGGACAGTGGTCAGAAAATTCGCGCCATTCGTGAAACCTGTCCTGAGCATCGTCGCAGGATTCGTGGCTAAAAATCCGCGAAATCTGTGTTCGTTTTCCCGCTCAAACGCGGCGGAGCTGCTGCATCCGGTTCACCATTTTCCATTGGTTGGCGCTGCCGGCATTTTGCGCCACTATCTGGCTGGCGTGCTGCCCCTGCGCGTGCGCCATCAACGTGGCAATAATAGCTGCGTCCAGGTGTCTATCCGCTTCGCGATCCTCCATGCTGAACTTCTCTTCCACAAAGCGCGTGTCAAACGTGCCAAACAAGAAGCGATGACTGTCCATCATATGTTGGTGGAAAGGAATGTTCGTCTTCACCCCCATGATGCGATACTCTTCCAGCGCCCGCCGCATCCGCAAAATGGCGTCCCCCCGCGATTCGCCATAGCAGATGAGTTTGCTGATCATCGAATCATAATATGGGGTCACCTCGTAGCCGGCGAAAATGCCCGTGTCAATCCGCACGCCAGGGCCAGTGGGCAGGCGGCTGGTGGTGATCGTGCCTGTGGAGGGCAGGAAATTGTTATACGGGTCTTCCGCATTGATGCGACATTCAATCGCCCAGCCGCGCATTCTCACCTCTTCCTGTGTCAGGCGCAGACGGCGACCACGTGCAATGCGCAGCATCTCTTGCACAATATCTACGCCCGTCACCAGCTCCGTCACCGGATGCTCCACCTGCAGACGGGTATTCATTTCCAGGAAGTAGAAGTTGCGATCCTTGTCCACCAGGAATTCAACCGTGCCCGCATTCACGTACCCGACCGAGCGCGCCGCCGCCACCGCCACGGCCCCCATGCGCTGCCGTAATTCCTCATTGACGAAAACGGAAGGGGATTCCTCAATCAATTTCTGGTGCCGCCTTTGCAGCGAACACTCACGCTCCCCCAGGTGAATGACGTTGCCGTGCATGTCTGCCAGCACTTGAATCTCAATGTGCCGGCCCTCGGTGATTAGCTTCTCGACGTAAATGCGACCATCGCCAAAGGCGGCTTCTGCTTCCCGTCTGGCTGACGCCAGCGCCGGCTCCAGGTCTTCTGAGTTATGCACGGGGCGCATACCCTTGCCACCGCCGCCCGCCGCCGCTTTCACCAGAACAGGCAGCCCAATTCCCCGCGCCGCCTCGATTAGCTCCTCATCCGAGAGGCCGGGCTTAGTCCCTGGCACAACAGGCACGCCTGCCGCCGTCACTGTGGCCCGCGCCACCTGTTTATCCCCCATCATGGCGATGGCTTTCGGCGGCGGCCCCACAAACACCAATCCCGCGTCCAGGCACGCCTGGGCAAACTCCGCCCGTTCTGCCAGGAAGCCATAACCCGGATGGATGGCTTCCGCCCCGCTGCGGCGCGCCACATCCAGCAGTTTTTCAATCACCAGATAACTTTCCCGCGCGGCTGGGGGCCCAATGTGATACGCTTCATCAGCGTAACGTACATGCGGCGCGGTGCGATCCACGTCGGAATAAACAGCCACCGTACTGATGCCCAATTCGTGGCAGGCGCGAATAATTCGCACGGCAATTTCGCCGCGGTTGGCCACCAGCAGCTTATTGAATCTTCTTGGATTGAGAGTGTCTGTTAACATAGCTTTTGCTCAGCCAGAGTTGGTCAGGGCGCTGTCCCGGAAGTTTAACTTCTCCGCAGAAGTTGAACTTCTCAATAACGGCTGCCCCATTATTTATAGAGGAATGTTGCCGTGCTTTTTGGGCGGATTGCTGTCCCGCTTGTTTTGCAGCATGTTTAAGGCGTTGATCAGGCGCGGGCGGGTTTCGCTGGGTTCGATAACGTCGTCAATGAAACCGCGCCTGGCGGCGGAATAGGGATCGGCAAACCGTTCGCGGTAATCTTGAACCATTTCCGCCTTGCGCGCCGCCGGGTCCTCCGCTTCCTCTAATTCGCGGCGGAAGATAATGCTAACAGCGCCATCCGGCCCCATGACGGCGATTTCCGCCGTGGGCCAGGCCAGATTCAGGTCGGCGCGGATGTGCTTGCTGTTCATGACGCAGTACGCGCCGCCGTATGCTTTGCGCGTTACCACCGTGATCTTAGGTACGGTGGCTTCGCAAAAAGCGTACAGCAGTTTGGCTCCGCTGCGGATGATGCCGCCATGTTCCTGGTTAACGCCAGGCATGAAGCCAGGCACATCTTCAAATACAACCATAGGAATGTTGAAGGCGTCGCAAAAACGCACAAACCGCGCCGCTTTTTCGCTGGCGTTGATGTCCAACACTCCGGCCAATACCATTGGCTGGTTGGCGATGATGCCCACGCTAAAACCCCCCAGACGAGCAAAGCCAACCACCACGTTGGGCGCGAAATGTTCGTGGATTTCGTAAAAGACGCCATCGTCTACGATCAGGTGAATAACGTCTTTGATGTCGTATGGCTTGTTGGGGTTGTCTGGCACAATGCTATCTAGCGCGGCTTCTGTGCGCAGCGAATCGTCTTTGGTGGGCTTGAATGGGGGGTCTTCGGCGTTGTTTGCCGGCAGATAACTCATCAGTTCCCGTATCTTAATCAGGCATTCTGCTTCTGATTCGGCAGCCATGTGCGCCACGCCGCTTGTTTCATTGTGCGTCATGGCCCCGCCCAGGGTTTCAAACGTCACATCCTCGCCCGTGACCGCTTTGACCACGTTAGGTCCCGTGACGAACATGTAACTGGTGTTTTTCACCATGAAAATGTAATCGGTCAGGGCGGGAGAATACACCGCGCCGCCAGCGCAGGGCCCCATAATGGCGCTGATTTGGGGAATGACGCCTGAAGCCAGGGTGTTGCGCAAGAAGATGTCGGCATAGCCCCCCAGACTGAGGACGCCCTCTTGAATGCGGGCGCCGCCAGAATCGTTGATGCCAATGAGCGGCGCGCCGTTGCGCATGGCCATATCCATGATCTTGCATATTTTTTCGGCGTGGACTTCGCTCAAACTGCCGCCAAAGACGGTGAAGTCCTGGCTAAAGACGTAAACAAGGCGACCATCAATGGTGCCCCACCCGGTGACGACGCTGTCGCCCAAAATCTGTTGGCTGTCCATGCCGAAGTTTCGTTCGCGGTGGACGACGAACATGTCAATTTCATGAAAAGAACCGCGATCCAGCAGGACATCTAGCCGCTCATGGGCGGTCATTTTGCCTGTTTTGCGGTGGCGCGCAATTCGATCTGGGCCGCCGCCCTGCTTGGACTCGATGCGCATCTGGCGTAGTTGCTCGATCTTTTCGTTTGCCATACTTCCCTCTTGCATAATGAATGCCGGCGTCAAAGCCGTGTTAATCTGAAGGCTGAGACAGGCAGAACAGGCGTCTGTTACTAGTGTGCCGGCATCTTGTTAGGATAAGCGTTAAGGTGGCGCTGCCAGAGCAAAAACGGAACACTCCAGACAACCGAACTGTAGTCAGGCCCATTCAACCAGCATTGCCTGTGGCGCTTCTGTATGGGTTGCCTGCCTTTCCCTATTCTGTAGACAACGTTGCGTCTTGGTTTGCTGGCTGTTACGCGCCGCCTGGTTGCGCGGCGATTCGCTGCCGCGGTCGCGCAGGACCAAACAGATACTGGTTTGTGGTCATCAAGCGATGGGCAGTAGATCGCCATTATCTGGCACAGCTTTGGGCCACGGTAGTTCCACCTTTACCCCAACACCCGTGTTTGCTACTGGAACACAATTTTAAAGGAGTTCCCCATGTGCGGGGCGCGCTACAGCCTGTGCTGAGCTTGTCGAAGCAAGGAATGAAAGTTCGTGGCGCAATTCGCTGAATTGCGCGGACAAACTAACAGTTTGTCCTACAGTTCTCCGCGTGAACATCTGACCACTGATCACGCGCCACTGTTCACTACTCTTGCAGGAGCGTGTTTTGCCCAGATGGGATGGCTTCAGGGGATGTTTTGCTGGTTCTGCGCCAGAACCAGGCCACAGCGTGGCGGTTCAAAGCCCAATAAATGAGCAGGCTGAAACTTAAATAGAAAACAAGAGTCGCCTGCCATCCAGTTTGGGCTGCTGGCGAGACAAAGAAGAAGGCAATTAAACCCAACTGATATGCGCCATAAACCAGGACAGTTAAGGGGACAAGCCAACGAACTGCGGCTCGTTGTTGCCACAAGAGGCTGGACAAAACGACGAACACAGTTGCCCAAAGAAGCGCCATAGCCAATCGAACAGTGGGAGACAAAGAGCCCCCCAATTCAGCCAGGACATGGCTTTGCCGGGCCAGGCCAACTGCGCGCCAAAGGTTGGTACATCCTAACAAAACCAGCGCCCAGGCAATGAAGGAAACGCTGCGCGGCGCTGCCGCTGCTGAAGATTTTGTCAAGTTTACCATACGAGGCTGAATTATATGCTAACGCGGCGGAGTGGTAAAGGAGGAAAGAGGTATGGCTGATTATGTTTACTGGTGGTGCAGCCTTGACCTGCGCGCAGCTCGTCGCGTGCCAAAATTGCCCATAAAGATGGGTGTCAGCCCCGCCAGAGGCGGG
>CAYQYJ010000152.1:0-3161 GCA_964421605.1 uncultured Ardenticatenaceae bacterium
GCGGCGCAGCATCACTTTATGAAGATTCCTTACGCTCATGTACTGATTGTGGTCGAGGACGCCGACCAAGCCGCCGCGCTGGGGGAGCCACTGCGACAGCAAGCAGGTTGGTACGCGGTGACAGCCGTTTCGCAGGCGGGGCAGGCGGTGGCAGCCCTGGCAGCCCAGGCATTTGACCTGATTCTGGTGGATGTGGAAATTGCGGCAGCCCACGATTTTGCTTTTTTGCACGCGCTGCAGGCGGTTTTTCAGCTTAACCAGACGCCTGTGATGGTGTTGGGGAGTGAGGCGCAAAGCGGACTGCTGGTGGATTGTCTGGCGCAGGGGGCTACGGATTTCTTGCTGGAACCAACGCACCCGGCGCTGCTCAAAGCGCAGGTGAACAGCACGCTGCAGCGCAAACAGTTGCAGGAGCAAACGGCGTCGCCGTTAGCCGCCTTTAACGAAATGAAAAAGCTGGCGGATGATTTGCGCAACGTCATTTTGCCATTGGGGGTGGCGCTGTCCACAGAGCCGGATTTCGACCGTCTGCTGGAGCGATTTGTGTTGGAGGCGCAGGCGATTTGCGGCGCGGATGCCGGCACAATCTATCTCCGCTCCAGCGACGATCATCTCCATTACGCCATTACGCGCATCAACTCCTTGAACATCGCCTATGGCGGCACAACCGGACAGATCGTGCCCTATGCGCCGCTGCCGCTGTATGACTCCGCCACAGGCGCCGCCAATCATGATAAGGTGGTCACGCACGTGGCTTTGGTGGGACGCTCTGTCAATATAGCCAACGTCTATGGCGACGCTGATTTTGACTTTTCCGACGTCAGGGCGTTTGACCAGAAAAATGCGTATCATTCCGTATCCTGCCTCACTGTGCCCATCAAGAATGAGCAGATGGCAGGTGTGTTGCAACTGCTGAACGCCCGCGACGCGGAAACAGAGCAGGTTATTCCGTTCAGCCTGTATCACCAGTTAGTGGCGGAATCGCTGGCGTCCCAGATCGCCGTCGTGCTGCACAACCACAGGCTGCGCCAGCGGCAGGAAGCGCTGCTGCGCTATGAGCGCGAACTCCAACTGGGGCGTCAGATTCAGCGCGGCTTCTTTCCCGATAAGCTGGCGCAGCCGCCAGGGTGGGAACTGGTAGCCCGCTTCCATCCGGCGCGCGAGGTGGCTGGCGATTTTTACGACGTTATCCCCCTACCCCACGAGAAGCTGGGGCTGGTGATAGCCGACGTGTGCGACAAGGGGGTGGTGGCGGCGCTGTTCATGGCTCTGACGCGAAGCCTGCTGCGCGCCTTTATCATGCAGCATTATTACTTGCTGAATCATGCCCTGGACGCCAGCCAGCGGGCGACGGGGTTCCGCCCCGTGGACGCTACGGCGCTGTTGGATACGGTGCAATTGACCAATGCGTACCTGGGCAGCAACCACGGGCAAACGCACATGTTTGTTACGCTCTTTCTGGCTGTGCTGGACCCACAGACGGGGCATCTGGCTTATGTCAACTGTGGTCATAATCCGCCCGTCATCGTGAACCAGGCAGGCGAACTGCGCCGGCTGTCGCCTACCGGGCCGGCTGTAGGCTTACGCGCAGACGCTCATTACCGCCTGGACAGGACAACGTTGAAACCAGGGGAGATGCTGCTGGCGTTCACGGATGGGGTGACGGAAGCACGCAGCGCCAGCGGGGAGTGGTTTACGGAAGCGCGTTTGTTGGCAATGATGCCCTTAGCTGACTCCGCCGCCGCGCTCCTCGACCAGATTGACGCCGCGGTGCAGCAGCACATGGCGGGCAGCGAACTGTCTGACGACATCACGATGCTGGCTGTGCGTCGCCAGCCAGAGGATGAGGAAGTTCAGACAGGTTAGGGAACGCGCTTACGCTGCGCCGCAATAGCGCAGGGCGGTATTGGTCAGGATTTGGGCCAGGTCAACGACAGAACTTATTTCTACCCATTCTTCGTCGCTGTGCAGACCGGCGCCACGGGGACCGATGATGACGGTTTCCATGCCGGCATCCGCCAGCAGCGCCGCGTCCGTCCAAAATGTCTGGCCCATGTGCGGGGGCGGCTGGCGCAGATGAGCCGCCACAACGTCCTCTACAACAGCTACCAGAGGCGCCGACGCCGCTACTTCAAATGGCGAACGCGCAAAAAAGGGCGTGATGCGCGCCTGAAAAGTGGGATCGGCAGCGGCTAACCGCTCCACTATTGCTTGCAGTTCAGCGGCAGCCCCGGCAAGGGTTTCGCCAGGGATAGTGCGCCGCTCAATTTGCAGTGCGCAGTGGGCGGCATAGACGCTCAACGCCGAGCCGCCAGATAGCAAAGCGGCGTGCAGCGACGGCGGGCCCACCAGCGGATGCGGCGGGCGCTGCCGCAGCGCCTGCTCTAATTTGTCCAACTCTGCCAGAAAGCGCCCCATGCGTATATTGGCGTCTACGCCTTCGCGGAAACGGCTGCCGTGCGCCGCGCGGCCAAAGGTTTCTACGCGAAACCAGATAAAGCCGCGATGGGCGCGGCACAGCGCCAGGTCGGTGGGTTCGGTGACGATGGCGGCGTCCGCGCGCACCTGCTGCACCAGATGCTCTGTCCCCAGGCTGGCGTACTCTTCATCAGCTACGGCGGTAATCAGTAAATCGCCTTGTAAACGTGCGCCCGCCGTCGTTAAAGCGTGCGCCGCGCCCAGCATTGCCGCCAGCCCCCCTTTCATGTCGTAAGCGCCGCGCCCGTATAAACACCCATCGCGGATTGCGCCGGCAAAAGGGTCAAGCATCCCCGCCACGCCTACGGTGTCCATGTGGGCGTTCAACAGTAAGGAGCGCCCATTCCCCCTGCCCACCAGCCGCCCTACGACGTTGGGGCGACCTGGCGCGGCTTCGCTGATCTGCACGGACAGACCCAACTGCGCTAATTGGGCCGCCACGTAGGCGGCAACAGCCGCCTCGCCCGCGCCGCCAGTTACCAGGGAAGGGTTCACCGAATCCAACTGGACAAGCTGTTGCAAAACGGACTGGACATAAATGGGGTCAACATGCCATGAGGAAGCCATATTGTCTGGTAGCTACAAAGGTGAGACTGCCCTCACCCTAAGGGGAATCCCTATGCGCCTGGCAGACCAGGATGAGTGGGATTCCTCCCCTTCGACAGGCTCAGGGTTCGGAATGA